>JBFWKZ010000031.1:0-19252 GCA_050252415.1 Oscillospiraceae bacterium
CATTGGCTGCACCGATATTTGCGATGATTCCCGGAATCGTGGGGATCATCGTCGGCATGACAACGCCGGAAGTGGAAGAAAACCAACTCATGCAGCCACAGATGCAGGCGAAGATGCCGAGCGCCGTGCCGGGACTCATGATAGAGGAAATCGCGTTTGTCAGCAGAACAATGCCCCCGGCGTTTATCACGACGTTCATCAATACGCCGACACCTGAGACAAGAATAAGAGTGTTCCAGGGGACGAATTTTAGGGCTTCCTTATCCCGGCCGACACCGCAGATAATAAGCAGGACCGCAATTGCAAATGCGACAAGGCCAATATGGTATTGGGTGATCAGGACGATGACGACCATCGCGATAATACCCGAAAGGCTAAGCAACTGCTTTTTATCAAATTTTGGGAGATCTGAAAGCTTATAAGGATTTTCGCCCTTTATCTTGTGCCCGCCGAGAGCAAAGTAAGAGACGATTCCACCGATCAGAGAGACCGTTATGATACTGATGTTCATGGGAAGAGCCAGTCCCTCAACTCCGATATCCGTTGATAGGTTTGTCGCAATGATACCTGAGGCCGCCAAAGGGGTGAGGGAGCCGGCCAGCGAGCCGAATTGTCCGACTGTAGTAAGACACAGCGTATGGTTTAGATCAAGTCCCATGGCCTTTGCGAGTGGGACTGCGAACATGGCAACCATCGCGAATGACGGGACGACGCCGGGTCCGACGGCCGCGATGACGGCGCCCATGACGAAAAGTGCCCAGGGAATCATCCTTGCCTGACGTCCTGCCGCAGCGACAATTTTACGTGCCAGCAGGTCGAGAGTGCCGTTGGCCTGAAGTATGCCGAAGAGAAAGGTGGTTCCAAGCAGAATCATAAAGAGCTTGGTGCCCCAACCACCGTAGATTTCTTTGTCGGACATTCCAATTAGTTTTCCGACGACGAGTGCAAGACCTATGGAGAGAATGCCAACGTTTACTTTGCGGGCAAATCCAAATGCGATTGCGCCAATGAGAACCAACAGGGAAATTAATGCCATTATGTTACCGTTCATTTTTTCTCCTCCTATTTTGCTGTGCAAAAAACAGATCCAAGCACGTGTCGCTAACCGCTGCCGCGGCAACCGCGCCACATGCGCAAAACTTCATACGTCACCCATTCTGTATTTATCGTGGTGTGCGCCCTTGCATGATGTTTTGTGCCTTTTTATCAATTCTATATATATCGCCTATTTATTTTGCCCTAGGATATACGGCAATCTCTGCTTTTTGTACGCATTTACCGGGTGTCGACAAGTGTACTTTGAAAATTTTTTGAAATATTGTATAATATCGACACCTCCTTTTAGCAATATCAGATAAAAATTCAAAAATACCTTGCAACAACTATAGCTATATACTACAATGGTTTTTAATCAAAATCCAATACCAATTCCCCTTTGACCCATAGGCATATGCCTATATCCATGGAGGTGAAGCGATGAATACTAGGCAAATGCAATATGTTATCGCCATAGCGGAGGACAAAAGCTTCTCAAAAGCGGCGGAGCGGCTGCATATTTCTCAGCCGTCACTGAGCCAATACATCCGTAACCTTGAGAAGACGCTGGAAGCCGAAATTTTTGACAGAACGGTCACGCCTCTTGCGCTGACGGAGATCGGGGAGGAGTATGTCAAAACGGCCTATAAGATGCTTGCGCTGGAAAACAACCTTATGAAGTGTGTGAGTGATCATCTCGAGAAAAGTATCAGCCGTCTGAATGTCGGTATTTCTGCGTATCTCAACACCGGGGAGATCAGTACGACGCTCACGGAAATGCGCCTGAGCTTTCCAAATGTGCGGATATACATACATGAGCTGTTTAGTGTCGCCATGGATGAGATGATCGAGCAGGGAGAAATCGACTTTTCAATTTCGCCGATCAAGCAAAGCTATGACAGAGTGAAATTTTGCCGGGATGTGGTTAGCCGTGACCGCTTTTACCTTGCGGCAAGCCGTGATTTTTTAAGAAAATGGCTTCCTGAGCTTGCCGATACGGAGAGCGGTGATACGGTGGCGTTGGAGCGTTTTTCGGAAGTTCCGTTTCTCACAATGGCGAAACTCAGCCTCCAGACCTATTCAACGAATATTGCTGCCCATAATGCCGGCTTTACACCCAATACGATACTTCGTTGCCGGCGCTGGCAAATGCTCATGGAGCTTGTTGAAGGCAACGCCGGTGTGACACTTTTGACCGACCGTTTCCTCATGGACAGCAATCTCAAAGACAGCGTTGTGCTGTTTAATATAGAGCCCGAGGCCCCTGAGCTCGTTGGGGCGGTCTCCTATCAGCGGGGCGCCTATCTCCCAAAAGCGGCAAGGACGTTTATCAGCTGTTATAAGCGCACGGTTGCCCAGACACGTGATGAGTATGGCTATTTGAGAAAAAAACTAATATAATAATAAAGCGCCGCCTCAACAGAGGCGGCGTTGGGCTGTGAACACGCTATTGACATATAGATTCGGGCAAAAATTTTTATTTTATTCGTTGAAATACCTACTTTTTCAGGAAATTCAGCGGATTTTTTTTATTTGTGGCGGTTTACCCGCCTGAGCGCCGGCTTAGCTGTTTGCCGAATCCGTGGTTTACCGGCAGAAATGCGTTCACGCGCGGAGAACGTTTAAAGCATTTAATTTTCTCAAGACTCATGGCACTGCGGGGACTCTTATCTTCCGCGCGAAACTATGTCAACCAGCTTGCGTATCTCACCTCTGTGTTTGACACCGGGCGAGTACTCGGCGGCTGTGAGAATATCGACGGCAGGCGGAGAGAAAAGCCGAATGACCTCGCCGAGGCAGCGGCTGCAAAGTCCGCCCGCTAAAACGACCGGTACAGAACTTGCGCGGCAGACACGCTCATACAGGTCAAAGTTGAGTTTGCGGCTCCCAGCCTGTGGAGAATCCGCACAGCGGGAGTCCAGCAGCAGCATGTCAACGCCAGCAGCAGACAATTCTTTTGCAGCTTCCTCTGGTGAGGCAAACTCACTTAAATCATAGGAGCCGTCGCTTCGGACCGGTATGGCTTTGATGACGGCGATGCCCAGCTTCATAAGGCTATTTGTTAGAAAACATGTGTCATCAAAGCTCTCGCGATAGTGGAGCTGGATAAAATCAGGATGCAGCATGCGGGCAAGCGCAAGTATTTTTTCGCGCTCCCCGCCTGTGACCATACAGCTTTTTGTCCGATTGTCAACGCGGGCTATCAGCGGTGCGGCGCTCTCACGTGCGAGATTCCACGGCACAGAAGTCGGATATTCGACCACAAACCCAAGAATATCGACCCCAGCCTTACAGCAAAAAGCGACGTCGTCTTCGTGCATCATGCCACATATTTTCAGCTTTGTCATCAGGACTCCTCCATACCCGAGAGCTTTTTATAAAACTCCGCCGGGTCGCTTGCCCGGAGCAGCGCCGTACCGATGAGCGCGGCGGTAGCCCCGGAAACGAGGACGCGCTGCACGTCTGCGGGTGTACCGATTCCACTCTCGCTTATCATAACCTTGGGCGAAAAATTGATCGGTATAAGCCTGCAGGTGCGCTCAACGCCGCCGCTGTCCCGCTCGAGCGCTAAGATATTGCGGTTGTTGATGCCGACCAGAGGGGCGTTTAGTTCTCTCGCCATGGTAAGCTCGGGCACAGAGCAGGTCTCCACGAGAGCTTCCAATCCCAGATCATAGGCCGCTTTAAAAAGTTCGCGCAGCTTCTGCGGTGTAAGCATACGGCAAATGAGGAGTACGGCTGAGGCCCCGGCGGCGCGCGTTTCCTCAAGGTCGTGGATCTCACTTAAAAAATCCTTGCGCAATACTGGCAGCCCGGTGGCGGCAGCGACCCGGCTGAGTGTTTTTATTGACCCGCCAAAATACTTTGTCTCCGTTACAACGGAGAGAGCCGGCGCGCCGGCATTTTTCAGCCGAAGCGCAATTGAAATTGCGCTTCGGCCAGCGAAGAGGTCCCCCTCTTTAGGCGAGCGTGCCTTTAAATCCGGGATAACAGGACGAAAGCCCGCTCGTTTTCGCTCAAGTATCGCTTCGGAGAAGCTCATGATTTTGAGGCCTCAGCAAGGTCAGAGAGCTTGCACTCAGCTGCGCCGCTGTCGATAAGTTCTCCAGCAAGCGAAACGCCTTGCTTAAGATTGTCGGCCCTGCCGCCTATAAACAGTGCACCGGCGGCATTCATCAGGATGGCATTGCGTTGAGCTCCGCGGATCTTGCCGGAAAATACCCCGCGGATACACGCGGCGTTGGCCTCCGGCGTACCGGTTTTTATTTGATCCAGCGTACAGCGTTCAAGTCCAAGCGCCTCAGGCGTTATCTCATAGGTTTGGACCCTGCCGTTATGCAGTTCGTTTATGCGTGTTGTGCCCATGAGGGAAATTTCGTCCAGCCCGTCGAGACCATGTACGAAAAGCGCGTCGGTATAGCCAAGCTGCACAGCGACCTTGGTGACCGTGTCCAGAAGCTCCGGCTTATATACGCCGAGCACATGGCGGCTGGCAAAGGCGGGGTTAATCAGCGGCCCGATGATGGTGTAAAAAATAGTTTTAATGCCAAGCTCAGTCTCGGGGGGCAGTACCTTGCACATGACGGGATGGAAAAGCGGCGCATAGAGAAAGGCAATTCCGATCTCTTCGATCATTCGTTCAGCCTTATCGGGTGTCAGGCTGATATTTACGCCAAGAGCCTCAAGCACATCGGCGCTGCCGGAGAGGCTGGAGATTGAGCGGCTGCCGTGTTTTGCAATCGGAATGCCGGCTGCCGCGGCGACAATTGCGGTCGCTGTGGATATGTTAAACGTGCTGAGTCCTCCGCCGGTGCCACAGGTGTCCATCATGGGTTCTCTGACATTTGGGGTCAGACGCACGCAGTTTTGGCGCATTGCCTTGGCGATTGCCGCAGTCTCGGCAAGTGTGGGCGATTTCATCAGCAGGGCAACCTGAAAGCCGCCGATTTGGACATCGCTTATCTCATCGCGATTTATTGACGCGATGAGGTCAAAAATTTCATTTTCAGAGAGCTCAATGTGGTTCGTGAGCTTGGTGAGAATTTGTTTATACATCGCTTTTCCTCCTAAAAATAGTTTTTTCACTCTCCTAATGGGCCTCTTTTTTGCCCTGCCGCGGCGGTCTTTTGCAATAAACCCATTATTCCTGAGAAAAATCGACTTGCAGGATAAAAAATAGGTTTCCTCAAGCACGCACGCTCTTTTTACAAACAAGGCCTGGCATGCTAACGATGATGAAAAGACTTCACTGCAGATCACCGGAGTGTTCGATATTGCGAATTGCCGCTTTCATCTCTGCAACATACTCAGAGACGTATGGCACGGCATCTTTTCCGTAATGGCCCACAATTTTTACAATTGCGCTGCCAACGATCACGCCGTCGGAGATCTTGGCCATATTCCCGGCCTGCTCCGGAGTAGAAATGCCAAAGCCTATGGCACAGGGAATGTCGGACACGTTCCGTACGCGCGCGATAACACCGCTGATTTCATTGCCGATATGAGACCGCACTCCGGTGACGCCAAGCGAGGAGACACAGTATAAAAAACCCTGAGCCTGCCTTGCGATGGCCTCCGCCCGTTCATCCGAGGTGGGTGAGACAAGCGAGATGAGTTCGATGCCGAATTTATCGCATGCGGGCTGAAAATTATCCTTTTCCTCAAAAGGCACGTCGGGCAGGATAAGCCCGGCAATGCCGCTTTCTTGGCATTTTTGCATAAACCGCTCGGTGCCATAGGCAAAGACCGGATTGGCGTAGGTCATAAAGAGAAGCGGTATACGTACGGTTTGTTGCAGACGATTTACCATATCGAACAGCTTATCGACCGTTGTACCCGCATCAAGAGCGCGGCGGCTGGCTGCCTGGATGACCGGCCCCTCGGCGATCGGATCGGAAAACGGAATGCCGATCTCAATAATGTCGGCCCCGGCCTTTTCCATAGCGGTAATAAGCTTTTCCGTTGCTGCGATATCCGGATCTCCACCGGTTATGAAGGCGACAAAGGCCTTGCCGTTCTTAAATGCATCTCTGATTTTACTCATAGATCTCGACCCCCCTGTATCTGGCTATTGCGGCAACATCCTTATCGCCGCGGCCTGAAAGATTTATGACGACGATCTTGTCGCGCCCCAGCTCTTTTGCGAGCTTCACGCCATAGCTGACGGCGTGTGCGCTCTCGATTGCGGGGATGATACCCTCGGTGCGGGAGAGCAGTTCAAAAGCCTCTACTGCTTCATCATCGGTCACCGGGACATACTCGGCCCGGCCCGTGGCGTTCAGCATGGCGTGCTCCGGGCCAATCCCAGGGTAATCCAGACCTGCGGATATGGAGTATACGGGAGCAATCTGACCGTAGCTGTCCTGGCAGAAGAGCGATTTCATGCCGTGGAAGATGCCCTCACGACCGGTGGCTATAGTTGCCGCTGTCTCAAAGGTATCGACGCCGCGGCCCGCGGCTTCGCAGCCGATGAGCCGGACATTCTCGTCGCCGATGAAGTCGTAGAAAGCGCCCATCGCATTGGAACCGCCGCCGACGCAGGCGACGACCGCATTGGGAAGCCTGCCCTCGCTTGCCATGAGCTGCGCTTTGATTTCCTCACCGATGATCTTTTGAAAATCACGGACAATGGTGGGGAAGGGATGGGGCCCCATGACGGAGCCCAGCACATAGTGTGTATCGTCAAGGCGGGAGACCCACTCGCGCATGGTCTCGTTAACAGCATCTTTCAGCGTCCGCGTGCCGGACATCACGGGGTGGACTTTTGCGCCGAGAAGCTCCATTCGAAAGACGTTCAGCGCCTGCCGCTTGGTATCCTCCTCACCCATGAAGACTTCACATTCCATGTCCATCAGCGCTGCCACCGTTGCCGTCGCCACACCGTGCTGACCGGCGCCGGTTTCGGCGATTACACGTGTTTTTCCCATACGTTTGGCGAGTAGGACCTGGCCTAAGACGTTGTTTATTTTGTGAGCACCGGTATGATTTAAGTCTTCGCGCTTCAAATAGATCTTAGCGCCGCCGACGATTCGGGTCAGCTTTTCGGCGTAATAGAGCAGAGACGGTCGTCCGGCGTAATTATTCAGCAGCGCCTTCAGCTCACGCTGAAATTCAGGATCAGCTTTATAATAATCATAAGCACGCTCCAGCTCTATCAGTGCATTCATCATAGTCTCGGGGGCAAATTGGCCCCCATATGGCCCAAACATCCCTTTTTTCATAAAATATCCCCTTTCTAAGCAATAAAAAAAGCCTTTGTCCTGTATAGGACAAAAGCTAAAAACTTCTGCGGTACCACCTAAATTGACGATAAACGTCCGCTCTGCGTGTACTGACATACACCTTCCCATGATAACGGCAGGAAGACCCGTTGAATATTACTTGGCAAAAGCCTTTCTTTTCACCCTCTTGAATCCATTCAACACCACGGCTGCTGCGGCAATTCCACCATATGCCGCTCTCTGAAAGCATCGTTTGCGATGTCTACTCTTTTCAATCATCGGTTTATTGTCTGGTATTTAATTGATAAAATTATAAGTCATTTCTATGTATTTGTCAATACCAAAAAATAAGCGCTGATAGCGGGATAAACCGCTACAGCGCTGTAGAATTTTTTCGTTAGAAAACAAAATACTGTTATGCGTGCTTAATTTACAATCAAAAAATACCGATTATCCATGCCATCCACTGCGATTACCGGGAGGCAATTATACCCACCCCGGAAAACCAATACTGTGATTAGATAATACCAACAGCGTAGAGAATGACAGTGGTAATACAGCAGGCGAACGAAGCTACCGTACAACCTCCGCCGATACCTTTAAGACCTTGCGGGAACGTCATGTTG
Source organism: Oscillospiraceae bacterium (assembly GCA_050252415.1). Classification (GTDB taxonomy): domain Bacteria; phylum Bacillota; class Clostridia; order Oscillospirales; family Oscillospiraceae; genus Heteroscillospira. The sequence goes on from JBFWKZ010000031.1 coordinate 7,883, forward strand.
GACAGAGAAGTTCCTACCCAGAAAGCAGAGCTGTTGCCGTGTTTGAACATCAGTGCAGCAGAGCAGATGGCAAGGAATGCCGACAGAGGTGAGAGGCCAAGCGTTGCGAGCATTGGCGCAACTAGAGCACCCGTAGTGGCAACAGCAAGCGTGGAGGAACCGGTGACGACATGGATTATTGCGGACAGGATAATTGGAACGAGTATGGCAGGGAAGCCCGCATCGACGATAGAGGCCGCAATAACGTCGGCAACACCGGAGTTTTTAATGAACTGTGCCAGAGCACCACCGGCGCCGGTGACGAAGACTGGCATTGCGGAAACTTCCATTGCAGTATCTACCCAGTCATTCAAAACAAGTTTAGTTTTCCAACGACCTTCGGTGAGAGTGATTGCGGCAATAATGCAGCCGATCAACAGGGCAGGCTCAGCAGCGCCGAAGAAGAGGAAGAAGTTACCGATAACGCTATCAGGAGCGATTGTGTTGATAACGGTATTGCAGACGATCAGAACGACAGGAAGGATGATGGGCAAAACGGCCAAGCCAACGTTGGGCAGCTTCATGTTCTTGTTCGCTTCATACGCAACAAGATGCTCTTCCTTTGGCGCAACCATTTCCTTTGTGCAGAAAATTTTGCAGTAGAGAATAGTGACGAACAGGCCAGGAACGGAGACAAGCAGGCCCCAAGGAATTGCGACTCCGAGAGGTACGCCGACCAGAGAAGCGGCGGCGATCGGACCAGGTGTCGGGGCGACCAGGCAATGGGTGATCTGGGCGCAGACAGCAAGGGCAGTACCATAGGTCATCATGCTTGCGCCGGTTTCAATAGCAAGGTTGGAGACGATGGGCATAAGAAGAATGGTAACGGTATCGGAGAAAACAGGAACTGCAAGAATAAATGCGGAAATTCCGATAGCCCAGATAACATTTTTCTTACCAACCAACTTAACCAGAGAGAAGGTCAGCGATTGTGCGGCACCAGTTTCTTCGAGAATTTTACCAAGCAAAGAGCCAAGCAGAATGATGATGGCAATTTTCTTGATGGTACTGGAAAAACCAGTGTTGATTTGGTTCATAACATCGCCAAGCGGGGTACCAATGATGATGCCGAGGGCCATAGAGACGAGGATCAGCGCCATGACGGCGTTTACATGGAATTGTGCGATCAGCACTATCATGACGATGATACAAACAACAAAAGTAATAATAATACCAGTAGTTGACATGTAGTTACACTCCTATCAAATAACTATAATAAGCGGTCAACTTGGATGAGCCGGTTTTTCCGGCGAAAGGATAATCGGTATTACAGACAGAGCTTGCAAAACAGTATTAAGTTTTTAAGAGAATAAAGACAGCTTCCCTGACCACACCCCCTTGAGGGGGGCGTGGCAGGAGTGCACTGTCAGGAAAGGATACTAAGCCGAAGCTTAGAAGTTAAACTTGTAGTTGCGGATCTTCTCAGAGTACAGACCCTCTTCTGTGGGAACGATCTCTTCAACAGGCCAGGAAACAGTGGTGGTGTTGCAGATATCCTTCCAAGTAACATTGGAGCAGGTGCTGTTCTTGCCCCAGGTTGCGCAGCCAAGGGACATGGTGATGGGCAGACCATTGAAATATGCGCCGGAGTTGCCAAGTGCCTGAGGCTGATTGACAAGGATACGGGCAACATGCATACGCTCGGCCATTTTATGAACCTTCTTATCGTCGGTGGTATGGATGCCGCAGCTATGGCCATTGCCCATGTAGTTGAGGATGGCTTCCATCTTATCAAGACCGTCGTCGAGATCCTTTGCCTTGACGAGCGTCACAACAGGCGTCAGCTTCTCACCGGTGAAGACGTATTTGGGGCCAACACCGCCAAACTCTTCAACAGCGATGAACTTGATGTCATCGGGGATGGTGTAGCCGGCTGCCGCCATGACCTTTTGAGGGCTGCGTGCGGGCAGGGTCTTATTGAGCTTGTGGTTCTCGGGCCATTCGGGCCACAGTGCCTTGCACAAGCCTTGCTTTTCAGGGCTGTCATTTTTTATTATGTATCCACCGTGGGCGACAAGCTCCTTTACGAAAGCGTCATAGATGCTTTCATCAACAACAGCGCTGTTCTCGGAGGAGCAACTGGAGCTGAAGTCAAAGTTCTTGGACTTGCTGATTTTATCGGCTGCACCGGCGAGATCGGCATCACAGGCAATAAAGGTGGTAGCGTTGCCGACGCCAACGCCGATGGCAGGAGTACCGGACGAATAGGCACTGTGAACCAGACCGGAACCACCGGTTGCGACGATAAAGTCACACTGCTTCATCATCTCGGCACAGGATTCACGGCCGGCATGCTCAGGATCAATGCAGATGACCAGATCCTCAGGAGCGCCAAACTGCTTCAGTGTGGCACGAATGCGGTCAACGACAAACTTCGCAGTGTTCTTGCCCTTACGAGCGGCAGAGAAGATGATGGCATTTCTGCTCTTTAGTGCCCACAGAGATTTTACAATAGGAGTTGCCTCGCCATTGGTCAAGGGGAGAACGGCGCCGATAACGCCCATGGGTTTGCAGTAAGTAACGGTGTTATGCTCGCTGTCGGTCTCGATGATGCCAACGGACTTTACGCCCTTCATGTCGCGGTATACGCCCATGGACTTATTGCGAATCTTGTTGAACTTGTGCTCAACAACGCCGAGGCCGGCCTCATCGACCAGCATCTGAGCGGCGGTGCGGCGGAAAGTCTCATCGATGCAGGCATAAGAAACTGCCTCAACAAGCTCATCGACGCGGGCCTGATCATACTGGCCCTCGGCGACCTTTTGAGCTACGCGAGCTCTGTCAACAAGTCCTTTCATATAAGTGGCGTAATCAATTGTCTGGGTGTCCATAATATTTACCTCCATAAAATTGTTTGTAAATTTATAATTTATATGGATCGCTTCGGTATGGACCGAGGTGGTTCATATTAATCGATGACTTTTATTCAGCCTTGAACTTATCGGGAATCTTATACAGACCATGTGACCACTCGACAATGTCTTCGAGTGTTTGCGCGGAGAGACGATCGCGGGTTGCGGTTGCAGGGTCAATCCCCAAATCTTCGGGGAAGGCCACTTTACCCTCGCGGCGCAGCTCGAGTCGGCGTTCTTCACTCATGCTCTTGCCAAGCGCGGTATTTCCGGCGATGGCGGCGATAAGCTCCTTGCGTTCTTCCTTATCCTTTGCCATATAAAGGTAGGCAAGTCCGATTTCAGTGACGAGATGAGTGACGTCATCGCCATGGATCATGACCAAAGGTTCAGGCAGCCCGGCCTTCTTTGCTGTTGCGACGGCGTCGAGCTCGGGAACGATGCAGTCGCGCATCTCACCGGTTTTTTTATTAAGCGTCTGGGTACGGACAATCTGAGTGACGAGCTTGCGGCCGTGAGCCATGGGGTCGGAGTGGTCGGTGACCATGCTGCACCAAGCTTCGGAGGTATGACGGCGCCCGTTTGGGTTGGAGCCCATATTGGGTGCACCGCCGAAACCGGTGATACGGCTCTTGGTGACGGTGGAAGAATTGCCGTAATAATCCATCTGCAGGGTTGAGCCGGTGAACATATCGCAGCCGTACAGGCCGGCCATCTGAGCATAGCAGCGGTTGGAACGGAGACTGCCGTCACGACCGGTGAAGAAAATGTCGCTTCTGGCACGGACATAGTCCTCCATACCGACCTCGCTGCCGAAAGCCACGCAGCTCTCAGCCCAACCGGACTCGATTGCGGGAATCATTGCGGGAATGGGGTTTGCGACCCAGTATTTGCAGACTTTGCCCTTCAGGCCGAGCTCTTCACCGTAAGTGGGGAGCATGAGCTCGAGAGCGGCGGAGACATAACCTATGCCATGGTTCATACGGTCAACGTGGTGTTTTGCATATATGCCCTTCAGAATCATCATAGCCTGCAGAATATGCAGATTTTTAATCTTTGCAGGGTCACGGGTCATAAGCGGTTCAATTGAGCAGGGCTCGTCGGATTCCATGATGATGTCAACCCAACTGGCCGGGATATCGACGCGGGTGACCTTGTCGACGATCTTGTTGACCTGAACAATAACAATGCCATCTTTAAAAGCGGTCGCTTCGATAATGGTTGGGGTCTCCTCGGTATTGGGGCCGGTGTAGAGATTGCCCTCACGGTCGGCTTCTTCCGCAACGCAGAGGCAGACATTCGGAGTCAGGTCAGTGAACATACGGCTGAACATCTCAAGGTAGGTGTGAATAGCACCCAGCTTGAGTGTGCCGGCTTCAATCATCTTTGGCAGACGGGCAGAGGTGTTGCCTGCATAAGCGAAGTTGAGTTCATGAGCAATGCCTTTTTCAAAAATATCAAGATGCTCGTCCATCTGAGGGCAAGACATGGCAATACGGAGGTTGTTGACTTTAGCGGGATCGACCTCAGTAAGAGCACGGGAAAGGTCGGCAGCCTGCTTTTGATTATCACCCTCAATGGCGACGGTTTCACCGGGACGGATGACGCTCTCGAGCAGAGTCACAATATCGGTGGATTTGACGACTTTGCCGTCAAGCAGACCGGCTACGGACTTAAGTTTCTCTTCCTTGAGCTTCTTCTTGCTGTCCCAAACTTTGAATTCGGGAATTGGAATAGGAATCATAGCTGTATTCTCCTTCAAAATTATTTATTTTTCGCTAAAAATCTACTTGACCGATTTAAATAATAAATTAAACGGCTATTATAACGGGCACAAGCAATATGATTGACATGCGTTATAGCTTTGTGATATAATAAATTTTATGAATACATCTGTATGGCATAAAATTTATTTATATTATTCAGGAGGGAAAACATGAGGCTGGATCACTTGTATTATTTCAACACGATTTGTAAATATGACAACCTTACCCGCGCTGCGGAAAAAATCAATATATCGCAACCGGCTCTGTCCAACAGCGTACGGCAGCTTGAAACCGAGTTTGGTGTTCAACTTTTTCATCGCACCAGCAAAGGCCTTGTACTAACTGAGGCAGGACAGGTTTTTCTCAATGAATCAACAATAATTTTGGATCAGATAAACTATCTTAAGAAAAAGATGAATGAACTCGTTGCTCAGAAGTCTACCGTAAACGTTGCGGTGTCCCCGCTGATCAGCACCATTATCTTTCCGCAGGTATTTCACGAATTCAGGCTGAAATATCCAAACATTACCGTAAACCTCCACGAAGCGGGATCACAAACGAACCTTGAGGAAATAATTAAAGGTAATGCCGAACTCGACCTAGCTATAATTTCCAGCGATCGGAAAGATACCAATGATGAAAGTCTGCCATATAACCGTATCAGGCTTTGCCACATCCCGATTGTCTGCTATGTCTCGACAGCACACCCGTTTGCGAAACAGCCTTATATTGATTTTTCGATGGTGGAGGGAAAGCCGATCGCCATGTTGCCGGACGACACCTTTGTTTCCGGATATCTCAAAAAGAAATTTAAAGAGTATAAGATAAATCCAAATGTGGTTATGTCGACCAGCCAACTCAGCATGATACAGCGGCTGGTGATCGACAACACCGCAGTATCATTTCTCTACAAAGGAAATTTCGCAACCTCATCTTCTATTGTTGCAGTGCCATTCAAGGAGCCAATTGAGATTGGCATCGATTTGATCTGGAACAAAAAACAAAAGCTTCTGAACAGTCCGATAAAGTTTCTCGAGTTTATCAAAAGTTATCCACTCGAGTAATTGTTACATGATTGTGCGTTTTTTGACAAATGTTCTATATATAATATATCACAGCGCGGTATGCTTGTGAAATTCACAGTTTTCATTATAACATAATAAATTATTATACTGGTGTAGGATTCCCACAAAAGCAAAACCGCTGATTAGCAAGTTTGCTGAAATTCCAAGGATTCAAAAAATTTTTATGCCATGAAAAAATGGAATGGCAACAAAAATTGAGCCGTGTTCAACCGATGCGGCTCGTTTTTTTGGATAAAACGGACAGACAGAAACGCTTTGAATACCGCTCTATTGGGAAAGATGATATTAAACATTGTTAATCTATTGATTAATGTTATATGAGACTTCTGAGATATACATATTATTAGGTTGTCTTTGTTATAACCAAAAGAGAGGAGTCCGATTGACACAGACATAAAAAATCGGAGGAATCGACAAGCCGATTCCCCCGGATATGTATGCTTTATTCATATTACAATTTCAGAAGGCGTTTGGCATTGCCGGAGAAGATTGCCTCCTGAGTTTCGGGGTCAAGGTTTAATGTCTCAAAGAGCCGTAATTCCCATTCGGGCGGGTGCCAGGGAGTGTCGGAGCCAAAGAGAATATGGTCAGCGCCAAAAGTGTCAATAAATTCATGTACGAAGGTACGAACATTCGTCCCATATCCCAAAGCCGTATCCAAATAAAGCTGCGGTATGCCGCTGAGCGTACTGAGCGCCTCTTCAGCTTTGTCAATGCCGCCCCAGTGTGCGGCAACCACTGGGGAATCCAGCCACTTGAGCGCACCGAGCATTTGCTTTGCCGTACCGTGATAGGGGGGATGATAAGAGAAATCCGGCCCAACGTGAAAAACGGTAATGAGCCCAAGCTCCGAAATCTTTCGGTAAATCGGTTTCATTTTTTCATCATCTACTGTAAAGCCCTGGTATTCGGGGTGAAACTTTATGCCCTTAAATCCCATTGCATGGATTCGGTCCAGTTCGTCTAAAACATCCGGGGCATCGGGATGTACGGAACCGAAGGAGAGAACGCCGTTTCCCCGGCAGGTGACGGCAAAGTCGTTGATATGCCTGTGCTTTTTGGGGTTTGTGGCAACGGGCAGTATCACGGCAAGGTCAACGCCGTCATGCCGCATCAGCCGGCGTAGTCCGTCGACCGTGCCGTCGGTGTGCGGAAAAAGGCCTGAACTAATGTGCATCTTTTTTATGGCGCGCTCGGCCAGCCCATCGGGAAAAGCATGCGTATGGAAGTCGATAATCATAAATAATACCACCTTAAAGAGTACAAATCATTTGCAAAAAAGCGCAGGAGAGCCGAAATAGACAGTGTTTTAATATTATAATACGAAATCTGTGCTTTGAAAACAGCAAATCCGACAAAAATTTAAAGATAAGTCACAATTATAATAGGCATTGATGTTATGCTAAGGGCAAGATTTAAGATTAATTTCATTTGGGGGAAAAATATGAAAGATAAAAGGAAGCTTATATATTTTAGTTCAATTGCTCTCTGTGTTGTGATCATATTGAACAACCTGCTGTTTCGCGAGCTCAATAACAACACAGTTAAGGATATCAGCTATAACGTATTCCTCGACCAGGTATACGACATGAACGTCAAGGAAGTCGAGTACAATGACTCGGAAGGGTATATCTATTTCAAGCTGAAAACCGATTTGCCGGATGTCGAAAATAAGAGCGGCGACGATATCGTCTATACGACGGTTATCATGGACGATCCCGAGCTTGTCAACCGCCTCTATGAGTCCGGCGCAAAATTTGGGAGTGTTGCACCTGTCGTTGTACCGTGGTATGTTCAGATATTGGTTTCCTACGGCCTTCCTCTCCTGATCATCATTGTAATGTGGCGCTTTCTATTCAAGCGGATGGGCAACATGGGCGGAAACGTCATGTCCTTCGGCAAATCTAATGCAAAGATCTATGCCAAAGATCAGACCGGCAAAACCTTTGCGGATGTTGCCGGACAGGAGGAGGCAAAGGAGAGCCTGCTGGAAATTGTCGATTTTCTGCACGAACCGCAAAAATATGAGGAGATTGGGGCAAAGCTGCCAAAGGGCGCGCTGCTTGTTGGGCCTCCGGGTACGGGTAAGACTCTGCTGGCACAGGCGGTTGCCGGCGAGGCAAACGTTCCGTTTTTCTCAATATCCGGCTCTGAATTCGTTGAAATGTTTGTCGGTATGGGTGCGGCAAAAGTGCGCGATCTCTTCAAACAGGCGAATGAAAAGGCACCGTGCATCGTCTTTATTGATGAGATCGATACCATTGGTAAAAAACGTGATGGGCACGGCCTCTCCGGCAATGACGAACGTGAGCAGACCTTAAACCAACTGCTTGCCGAGATGGATGGCTTTGATGCGCGAAAGGGCGTTGTGATTCTTGCCGCGACCAACCGCCCCGACACGCTGGACAAGGCTCTGCTTCGCCCCGGCCGGTTCGACAGGCGTATTCCCGTTGAACTTCCGGATCTCGCCGGCCGTGAGGCCATACTGCGCGTACACGCGAAGAAGGTCCGTATGGACGACTCTGTGGAATTTAGTTCGGTTGCCAAAGCGACCCCGGGCGCTTCGGGCGCAGAGCTTGCCAACATTATTAATGAGAGCGCACTGCATGCTGTCCGCGCTCGCCGCCGTTTTGTCTCCCAGCAGGATCTGGAGGAGAGCGTCGATGTTATCCTTGCCGGTCAGCAGCGCAAGGGCACGGTCGTTTCCCAGCGTGAAAAGGAGATTATTGCTTTCCACGAGGTTGGACATGCCATCACCGCGGCGGTACAGAAGCATTCGGCTCCCGTACACAAGATCACCATTATTCCCCGTACCTCCGGTGCGCTGGGCTTTACGATGCAGGTGGACGAGGACGAGCACTTCCTCATGTCCCATGACGAGGTTTTCAATAAGATCGTAACGCTCACCGGCGGAAGAGCGGCAGAAGAACTGATTTTCGACTCTATGACCACCGGCGCTGCCAACGATATTGAGCAGGCCACGCGCCTGGCCCGTGCCATGGTCACCCGCTACGGGATGAGTTCCAAGTTCGGCATGGTGGCTCTCGAAAGCGTGACAAACCAGTACCTTGGCGGCGATACCAGTTTGGCCTGCTCCATGGAGACGGCGACCATTATCGATCAGGAAGTCATTATGATCGTGAACAAAGCGCATGAGAAAGCCACCGGAATTCTGCGCGAGCATATGCAGAAGCTGACACAAATTTCCTGGTATCTCATGGAAAAAGAGACGCTGACAGGCGAAGAATTTATGGAAATGATGAAGCAGCCCGCCGCCGTATTGCCTGAAGGTGAACAATCTGAGACGCAGCAGCTCCCCGAAGCAAAACCCGAGCAGGATGACGGACAGGAAGCGAAATCCGGGCAGGGCGAAAATGACGATATATAAGCTATAGGCCGCAAGCGCGGCGGCCTATAGCTGCTGACAAAAAACTTTGCCTTTTCCTACAAGAAAACAGCATATAAATCCGCTTACAGCGGACATACATGAGAAGTGTCACTGTGGCGGCACATGTCCGCCCTTGTGACAGATTATAAATTTTTTGCCACCACGGCGGCAAACTTAAGCGTACAGTCTCAGGCCGCCGCATTTGCGGCGGCCTGACCATTTATAGGATTATAGCGAGAAATTTTTTGTAAGGGAATGCATGAAGGGCATTTTCGAAAAGCTGAAGAAACACAGGCGGCTCATTTCTTAGGGCAGACAGTAAGCGCCGACAACGTGTCTGTTAAAGAGCGCACAGTTACTCTTGAAGATGTTCGGTTCAGCTATGACAGATCCAAAGCTCAACCCATCAACGCGTTAAGGTTTGAATAAGGGAGGTAAACGATGAACAAACGTTTAATAAGTCTGCTATTAGTCTTTGTAATGACCGTTTCGCTGGCTGCCCCGGCTATGGCGGCGGACAACAGCGAGGTTCTTGACGTTCTTGCCGCGCTTGGCGTTATGAACGGTGACGAAAACGGCGACCTCAATCTCAGCGGCAATATAACCCGCGCACAGTTTGCAAAGATGGTTGTTGCCGCCTCCAAGTACGGCGATAAGGGTGGGGAGAGTACCGGCGTCTCACCGTTTGCCGACGTGAAATTCACCTACTGGGCGGCAGGCTATGTCGCCACTGCGCGGGATGCCGGCTGGCTGAACGGCTATCTGGACGGGACCTTTAGGCCGGATAGAAGCGTCACCATGGCAGAGGCCGTGACCGTTCTGGAAAAACTCTTGGGTTATTCCGATTCCGATATCAGCGGCACATGGCCGGCAGGACAGATGGCTTTAGCGCGCAGTCTGGGCCTCAACAGTGGGGTCAATGCCGCGGATGATGAGGACCTTACCCGTATGGAATGCGCAAAGCTTGTGTATAACACGCTGAATGCCGATACAAAACAGGGTACGGTCTATGCGCTGAGCCTTGGCTATTCGCTTGATACCGGAGGAAATATCGATTATCTCTCGCTAATGAACAAGGCGATGGAGGGACCGCTGGTCGTTACGGACGGCACCTGGCTGGATGAGATCGGCTTTACCCCGCTTCATGTCTACCGAAACAGTGCCGATGCGACGATTGCAGATGTGCAGCAGTATGATCTGGTTTACTATTCTCAAAAGATGTCTGCGGTCTGGGCTTGGAACAATCCCAAGACCGGAATGGTCGACAGCGTTTTGCCGGATACCGCAAATCCCACGAGTATTGTGCTCTCCGGCGTGAGCTATACGCTGGGGACATCTGCGGCCGTCTCTGCCGTCTCCGACCTCGGTGATATCCAGGTTGGCGACGTTGTTACAGTCCTCCTCGGCAAAGATGATGATGTTGCGGCAGTATTCAGCGCGCAGAAGCTTGACACCACAGTGGTCGGCGTCGTTGCCGGTACGGGGATCGAGGCTTATGAGAGTGCAACCGGCGACCGCTATACCAAGAATTATATCGCCGTGATCGCAACCGACGGCACAGCCAGAAAATTCAGCCTGGACGCGGCATCCGGTGCCGATAAGGGCGACATTGTTTCCATTAGCTACAGCGGCGATACCGTAACCGTTAAAAAACTCTTGGGCGGCGGCGTCTCCGGCCGGGTAAACTCCTCCGGTACCCAGATCGGCACAGTGCGGTTCTCCGACGATGTGGAGATACTCGATGTCTTTGAATTCTCCGCAAAAAAAATCACCACAAGCCGCATAGCGGGCGTGACGATAGATGCGGACGAAGTGCTGGCCTGCGTCAAAAACTCAGCGGGCGAGATCGAAAAGCTGGTGCTCGATGATGTCACCGGCGATGTCCAGAGTTACGGTATCCTCACTGAGAAGAGCACTGTCCCCGGTACCAACCTTGGGTTTACCGTTTATTACAGTTTTATCTGTAACGGCGTTTCCACGATCTATCCGAGTACAAACCGCGATATCGGCGGCGAAATCGGTGGTGTGCGGATAGAGGGCAGCGTTTCGGCACCGACCGGCATGCAGAGCCTCAAGAGCGGCGGTATCAGTGATCTCGGTACGTCCAGCGTGACGGTTAGCGGAAACCAGTTTGACACCGCCTCGGTACAGGTATATGAAAAGCGCTCCGGCGACTACTACCTCACAACGCTCTCATCCGTGAATACATCGGACTACAATCTGACCGGCTGGTACGATTC
>JBFWKZ010000032.1:0-10457 GCA_050252415.1 Oscillospiraceae bacterium
GCTGCGCTCCCTACGGCCGGGACAGTGGGTCAAGGTGACGCATGCCGCGTTTATGACGATGAGCATTCCGCCGCAGGCCACCGCTTACCGGATACAGGTGCTGTAGCCTAGCGCTCCTATTTGCCCCTCGCGCCCAAAAACGAAAAGGCCGCCGATACAGAATCGGCGGCCTTTTCAGCTTGTAGACAAAGCTTATCTGCCGCAAAGGCCTCGCAGAGTTTTGCCGCCGGAGCGGCAAAATAAAGTCAAGGCATTTTCGGGCACGGCGTGTACGCGCCCGAAAATTCTTCTCAGACTGCTGTGAAAAAAGCATTTGTCTCTTGATAACTGCGGCATTGTTCGATATGATTAATCCGATGGACCATGATCCGATTTAACACGATCATGATTGGAGATTTTAAATCAGACGGAGGGGACGTGCGCTTATGCCATCTTGTGCGGCACATTTTCAATTCGGCCAGGACGTTCTGAGCCGGCTTACGCCCGACATTGCGGAGATAGTCTGCGCCCATAAGCAGACGTATGATATCGGCCTGCAGGGGCCCGATATCTTCTTTTATTACAAGCCCTACAGGGCAAATGAAATTTCGAAATACGGAAAACAGCGCCATGCGCAGCCCGCTTCCGCAATGTTTACGCCCATACTTGCGCATAAGCGGGAAAAGGCGGCTCTTGCCTATTTACTCGGACTGGTCTGCCATTACGCGCTTGACCGAAGCTGTCACCCCTATGTGGGCGGACACAGCCGGAACACCGCGGAGCACATGGCCATGGAAGCCGCCTACGACGCCCATATCATCCGGCGGCAGGGACTTTCAATGGACCGGCACACCCTGATTCCGGCGTCCGGCCCGGACTATAAGGCGATGGCGTCTCTTTGGCCCGGAATGACGGCCGCAACGGTAAAGCGGTGTGTCCGGGCCATGCGGCGGTATACCCGGCTGCTTGACCATAAAACGCTGCTCAATTTCTGTGAAGCGGCGGTACACAAAACCGGCGCGTTTGACTATATGCTGCTTCCGGATACCATTGACGAGCGGCAGGCTGAGTACTGCCTGGCCCTGGATGGATTTTATGAAATGGCGCTGCACGAATGTCCGCGGCTTATCGCAAGGGCGGTCGATGCGATGGGAACGAGCGGGACCTGTTACGACGACTTCGGACTGAATCATGAGGGAGCGCACCCCAATGATCAGGCTTGACTTATAGGAAGTTGGAAACCCGGCTTTTACCGTGATGACAGCCGCCGTTACTTTGCTCTATTGCAACAGCATCTCCCCGAAAGCGGCATCGGCCCGGCCAATTCAGCGGCCTGCCGGGTTATGTTTTCCGAGGGGACCGAGCGGGCCGGTTTCCGCGCAGTGATATATTGAAAATTATACTCTATAAAATCGACAAATTATCTGGTATAATATTCCCATTCGGCTATGGCATCCCCGCGCAGGTCACCCGCGCTTATTGACCCTATCATGGAATCAAGGTGATATTTATGATCTACCAGCAGCATTTTCTCGTGCGAAAACGCATTAACGACGAACTCAGGTATGCCTTTCAGTTTCCTTTGACCATTGTGACGGCCGCGATGGGCTACGGAAAGACGACCGCCGTGCGAGAATTTTTGAAGAGCGCCGGGGCCGACGCCGTCTGGCTGTCGATCGAGCGCGACGAGTCGTCGGCACAGTATATCTGGAGCATGCTGATGAGACAGATGTGCAAAGTGAGGCCGGAGCTCGGAAGCCGGCTCCTCGCGCTGGGTTTTCCAACGGATGCCGCACAGCGCGATAAAATAAAACAAATCATTGAAGACCACGCCTATCGCTCAAATACCGTGATGGTGATCGACGACTATCATTTTGCGCACTCTCCCCTGATGGACGCATTTCTTGAATCGCTTGTCCGGTCGCCTGTCGACGGCCTTCATATTTTTCTTCTGTCACGAACCGTCCCAGACCTCAGCGTCGATGAACTGTGCCTAAAAAGCTATTGTTATCTGATCCGGCACCGTTACTTTGAGTTTACACCCGAAGAGATAAGGGAATACTTTCGGCTCTACGGCTTTAACCTGACGGATAAAACCACGCGTTCGGTCTACGACCTGTCGGAGGGCTGGGTGTCCGCGATCTATTTGATCATGCGGCGCTATGCCGATATCGGCAGGCTGGAATCGGGCGGGAGCATTGAACGTCTGTTTGAAACGGCCGTTATGCCGAGATATACCGAAAAGGAAATCGCGCTCCTGAAATCCCTGAGTCTGTTTGACAACTTCACCCCGAAGCAGGCGGTGTTTATTACCGGAGAAGAGGCCGCGGCCGGAATCCTTGAAGACCTGAGCTTCGCCAATTCGTTTATCCGCTTCGACGCGCAGAGCGGCGTCTACCGAATCCACAATATTTTTAACGATTACTTGAAAAAGCTGATTGAAAAAGCGCCGCTGGACACAGCGGTGGATACGCTGTACGAACGCTCCGGGACATGGTGCATCCAAAACGGCGACAGCCTTTCCGGCCTCAGCTATTACCGGAAGGCAAACCGGTTCGACCTGATCCTGAACGAATTTTCAAAAACCAGCATTACGCAAATTTTTGACAGCAATCCGGATTTTGTTTTGGACTTATTCAGGGCCATTCCACGCCATGTGAAATACCGGCATCCGATTGCCTATATCGCCTATATCGGCTTTTATGTCACAAATGTGGATATTGCGGAGGGCGAGGCGCTTTTAGACGAGGCGGAAGCGCACTACAATTACGATGCTTGCGTTCCCGCCGAAATGAAAACGCGTATTGCCGGGGAGATCAGGCTGATCCGCACTTACGCGGCCTTCAATCACGTGTCCCGGATGTACGACGGATTCAAAGCCGCACACGCCCTGCTGGGCGGACAGTCCCGGGTGGCCAACAAAGATAAGATCGTGACCTTCGGGTCGCCGCATATCCTGTATCTCTATCACCGGGACAGCGGCAAATTGCTGCAAACCGTGGAATACCTTGAAAAGCTGTCTCCTTACTATCAGGAATTGTCCGGCGGCTGCGGAATGGGATTCGACGAGCAGTTCAAAGCCGAGTATAACCTTGAGACCGGCAATCTGGACCGGGCTGAGATTTTCGCGTACAAAGCGATTTATAAGGCGAGCCGGACGGACCAATTTTCCGTCATCATCTGCGCCAAGCTCACGCTGATGCGAATCTGTGCGGCCAGAGGCAATTTTAAAGCCGCGCTTGAAATTCTGGACGCCCTAAGCGTTGAAGCGGAGGCCGTCAACGCCCCGATTCTGAACAGCGCGGTCGATTTGTGCGCAGGCTATATCCAGGGGCTCCGGGGAGAGACCGCCGGATTTGCAAGCTGGCTCAAAGACGGCGCCATCAATAAAAGCGACATTCTGTACCAGGGCATCGGGTTTAATGATATTGTCTATGGGAAATATCTTCTGCTCACAAAGGAGGATATCAGGCTGGAAGTATTCATTGAAGATATGCGGCATAGTTTTTCCGCCTTTCATAATCTTTTTGGAATGCTTCATGCGGATTTGCTGGACGCCGCATGCAAATACAGGCTTTACGGCAGGGCGGCCGCCCTGCCCTCCCTGGTGTCCGCCCTGGACCTCGGCAGAGCGGATAATGTGCTGCTTCCCTTTGCGGAGTATGGCGAATACCTGTCGGATATGCTTGCCGCACTGCAAAAAAGCGCCTGTGAAGACCGCTATCTCAATCGGGTCGCGCAATTTTCGGCACAGTACGCCGCGAACGTGAAACGAAGCGGCCCTGAAAAAAATTCTCTCATACGGCTTTCAAACCGTGAGATGCAATTTTTACAGCTGATCGCGGACGGAAAAACCAATCGTGAAATTGCCTCCTCTCTGTTTATCGCCGAGGTGGCCGTTCGAAAGACCATGACCTCGCTGTACCGAAAGCTTGACGTGGCCGGCCGCACCACAGCGGTCAAAAAAGCCGTCGAGCTGAAATTGATCTAAAGCCCGTTTCCTGAAAAGTATCGCATGCGATAATATTTTTTTGCTCTAGACTCTGCTATCATGGATAGCAGAGTTTTTTTAGGGCTTGTTTGTAAAATGGGCGTGCGTGGCTGACGAGACCTGTTTTTCGTCCTGCAAGTCGATTTTTTTGCGGGAATAATTGGTTTATTGCAAGAAAAACCGGCGCGGCAGGGCGGGAGACAGGGCCGTCAGACGTGTGCGGTCGATTTTACAGGCAAGCCCTAGTGGGAGATAGGCCGATGTCAAAAATCATAACCGCACTCGCCCATGACAATTACACACTCGAGATCGCGCTGGATAACCGGCACCGGATTGTCTACGACATGAAGCCGCGGCTGCAGTCGGTCCGATTCTGCACGCTTTCCGACTTGAACCGGTTTAAAGCCTTTCATATTGAAAGCGGCAACACCATTGTGTGGGACAGCCTGTGTCAAATCAGCATTGACGAAATTATTTGCCAAATTGAGAGATAGAGAGGAACAATCATGAGCAAAAAGAAGTTTTTATCCGTTCTGCTTACCTTAAGTATGGTGCTGAGCCTGCTTCCCGCCGTGACCATAACGGCAAGCGCGATTTCGGCGGGCATCACGGCAGACTACGCGTGGTATACGGACGGCCCCAGCGAAGAAGACGGCTTTTATCACATCGGCACAGCCGCCGATCTGGCGGGGCTTGCCAATCTCGTCAACTTCACGGACAGTGCGGCGAGCGGGCAGAGCGCCGCTGTTCCCTTCAGCGGAGAAACCGTTGTGCTCGACGGCGACATCGACCTGAGCAGCGGCGTGACATTTACGTTTGAGGCCGACACGGGCCTTGTCGCCGTGACCGATGGGGCAGACACCTTTTACCTCGGCACCGGCGTTGTGGGCAATACCGACGGCGGCAATACCGTCTTTGATGTGACGGCAAGCGTCATAGGCACGGTGTACACCGATGATGCGGGAAATATCGGCGACGCCCCCTTTGCGCTGAACCCCTGGGCGCCCATAGGCGGCGACGGCGCCGCATTTTCCGGCACCTTTGACGGCGGCGGCCACACGGTCAGCGGCATGTATATTAATTCTTCCCCGCTCAGTTATCAGGGGCTGTTCGGCTATGGTGAAGACTGCATTATTCAAGATGTCAATCTGGATAACGGCTTCATCTGCGGCGCAGACCAAGTCGGCGGCATCGCCGGTTATCTCAATCGCGGTTCCGTGTCCGGGTGCACGAACAGCTGTACGGTTACCGGCATCGGCGAAATTACGCCATACTACTCGAATTATTATGTGTATGTCCACCTGGGCGGCATTGTCGGCTCAGTCAACGGCAGCGGAAGCGTGTCCGATTGCCGGAATACCGGCGTTATCAGCAGCATACCGCTGTACACCTCCAGCGTAACCTCCATGAGCATCTATGTCGGCGGCGTCGTGGGCTATATTAAAGACTTAAGCGGCGTCGTGGTATCCGACTGTGTCAACACCGGCAAGGTCAATACGGACGGTACCAACGAGATAACAAGAACGATCTACGCCGCCGGCGTGCTCGGTTATATTACAGGTTATGATGCAACGGTTTCAAACTGTGAAAATCACGGTACGATAGGCGGGACCGGCAGCTACGCTGCCTATGTCGGCGGCGTGCTCGGTTATCTCTATAATAGTGTTTCACTGTCGAACTGCACAAATACCGGAGATGTCACCGGCAGCAGCGGCATCATGGCCTACGCCGGCGGTGTGGCCGGTTTTTCAAATGCCGTTTCACTTTCGGGATGCCTAAACACCGGCAATATCACCTCCACAGCGACGTACGGATACGCAGGCGGCATTGCCGCCGCAGCGATAGCAACATCGATTACCGACGCCAATAACGAGGGACCCGTATCCGCTACGGGCACCGCCGAAGCGATGGCCATGGCGCCGCCTCGTCATGGAACTATAGGTGTGGACAATCTTGCCGGGGGAATTGCAGGCCATTTTTATGGCGGGGGCACCGCATCGAATTGCCGGAACAGCGGCGAAGTAAACGGCACTATTGTCGCCTCGAATACATTGGGCGGCACTTCCCATATCGGCGGTATTATCGCTTACAATAATGGTAATACGGTGATAAACGCCTCCAATACCGCAGACGTGACAGGCACAGGCACAGGCACAGCCACAAGATCCGTATCGATCTATATGGGCGGCGTTACCGGCGTCAATACCGGCACACTGTCAAACAGCTATAATACCGGCAATATTACGGATACCGGCACAAACCTATCGGAAGTTTATCTCGGCGGCGTGACGGGACAGACCAATAAAATTTTGAAAAACGGCTATAACACGGGCAGTGTTTCCGGCACCGGCACCACGGCCTATGTCGGCGGCGTGGCCGGTTTCCAAGTGCCAAGCGTCACCAGCGAGCTGAGTTATTGCTATTGGCTCTCCGGCGCAGCGCAGACCGTTAACGGCACGGCACGAACGGATGGCTTTGCCGTCGGCGGCTATTATTATAGCAGTTATCTGGCTGCCGGAACGGATGACTATTCAACGAATTTTTCCAATTCCCATATCACGGACTGCTATTCATTTGACGGCAGCGGCACGGCATGGGCGCTCACCGGCGGCGCTTATGACATAACCCCCGCCAGCGGCAGTTCTGCAATTTCATCGGGAGAAAACGCTCCCCTCGTCGATGCGCTCAACACCTGGGTTGATACGGCAGATTATGATATGTGGTCTTCTGACCGGGATTCCTCCCCGGTAAACGGCGGTTATCCGGTGCTGTCGGCTGTCTATAAGCCGACGCTTTCCGGCACGCCGACCATCGCGGTGACCAACGGCTGCGGCGAGAGCGCAGACCGGATCAAAATCGGCGCGACGCTGACCGCGACGGCAAATACAGCGCCGGAGACGAACCTCTCCTATCAGTGGCAGATATCAGAAGACGGCGCTGTCTGGGAAAATGCCGCCGGAACGGGAAATACTGCCGCCGCCTATACCGTGGACGGTGCCGATGCCGGGAAATACCTGCGTGTCATGGTCACCTCAAGTGATACTTATGGCGCTGTCTGCTCCGCGTCCAGCGCGCAGGTGCCCTATACGATCACGCTGACGGCTTCCGGCAGTACCGGGACGGACGCCGTCTCCTTCAGCGGCGTCTCCTCGGCATCGACCGTATACAAAACAGACAGCTCGGTCACCATTTACTACACACTGGCCGACAGCGGAACAAAGGCCAATACGCTGAGCTTTTCCGGCGGAACCGTCACGGGGGCAGCGACTCCCGGGACCGGCAGCGCAACCTATACCGTAAACAGTGCGGATGCTTCAAACGGCGTCATCGCCATTGCGGCAGCGTTTGCACATGCTAATTATGGCGATATCACCGGTACCCCGACCATCGCCGTGACCAACGGCTGCGGCGACAATTCAGATCAAATCAATATCGGAGCAGCGCTGACCGCGACTCCCAATACAGACCCCGGCACACATCTATCCTACCAATGGGAAGTATCGGCAGACGGTTTGACCAATTGGACAAACGCCGCAGGGACGGGTAACACTACCGCTGCATATGAAGTGGCAACCGGGGACGCCGCAAAATATCTTCGTGTCAAGGTGACGTCAGGCGACGCCTTAAACGCGGTTTATTCCGCATCCAGCGCACAGGTGCCCTATACGATCACGCTGACGGCTTCCGGCAGTACCGAGACGGACGCCGTCTCCTTCAGCGGCGTCTCTTCGGTATCGACCGTATACAAAATAGACAGCTCGGTCGTCATTTACTACACGCTGAGCAGCAGCGGAACGGGTTCTAATACACTGAGCTTTTCCGGCGGGACCGTCACGGAGGCAGCGGCTCCCGGAACCGGCAGCGTAACCTATGCGGTTGACGGCGCCGACGCTTCAGACGGCGTTATCGCCATTGCGGCAAGTTTTGCCCACACCAATGCCTCTCACGGAACGACAATAGCCGCGCAGTCCCCCGAAGCGCCCATCATGGTAAACGGCCGGTCTCAGGATGCCGGAACATCGGATACCGCAACGAAAGGCGGAAAAACGGAAACGACCGTCACGATTGACACGGATAAACTGGACGCCGCTCTGGATTCCGAGGGAGACGGCGCAACGGTCACCATCCCATTTTCAAACGATCCCGATTCGGCTTCCGGAATTCTTACCGGACAGATGGTCAAAAACATGGCGAACCGGGAAGCAATTCTGGCGATTCGCACAGACTCCGCCGCCTATACGCTCCCGGCCTCTGAAATCGGCATCGACGCCCTTGCCGAACAGTTCGGCGAGGCTGTCGAGCTGCGCGATATCACGGTGGCTGTCACGATCGCAGCGCCCTCCGACGACACGGCGGAAATCCTCGAAAACGCAGCGGAGGACGGCGGATTTTCCATCATGGTGCCGCCCGTTGCGTTTACCGTGACAGGCACATACGGCGGACGGACGGTCGAAGTCAACAGCTATAACGCCTACGTCAAAAGGACGATCGCCATTCCCGACGGCGTTGACCCTTATAAAATCACCACCGCCGTCGTGCGCGACGCCGGCGGGACGCTGCGCCACGTCCCCACCGCAATCACGCTGGTCGACGGCGTGTATTACGCGGTGATCAGCAGTCTGACAAACAGCGTCTACACGCTGATCTATAACCCTGTCGAATTTGCAGACGTTGACGGCCACTGGGCGCAGGACGCCGTCATCGACATGGCCTCCCGCAAAGTGATAACGGGCTATGAAGACGGGACCTTCAGCCCGGACAGCGGCATCACCAGAGCCGAATTTGCCGCCCTCGTCGTCCGCGCGCTGGGTCTTGCGGAGGGAATGGGCGAGGTAAGCTACGGCGACATTGCGGACACCGACTGGTGCTGCGGATATACCCAGACCGCATCGGCCTATGGGCTCGTCACCGGCTATGACGACGGCACCTTCCGTCCGAACGATAAAATCACCCGCGAGCAGGCCATGACGGTCATCGCGAGAGCCATGGCAATCACGAAACTGTCCGCCGGTCTTTCGGACAGCGGCGCGGCCGCTCTGCCGGCAGGCTATACGGACATTTCAAGTGTTTCCAGCTATGCGCGGGCGGGCGCCGCCGCCTGTCTTGAAACGGGAATTATTTTCGGCAAGGGCAAAGCCACCCTGGCCCCGAAGGACAATATAACCCGTGCCGAAAGCGCGGTCATCCTGCAGAGGCTCCTGCAAAAATCCAATTTGATCTGAGCGGCTTTGCACAGACGTATTCCCGGCAGACATACCGCCGGGAATACAAAATGTCAAAACATACTAGGGCTTGTTTGTAAAATCAACGTGTTTGGAATTTGAGACGAATTTTGTGTCGGACAAGGCAGATTTTTGCAGGCATAATT
This sequence comes from Oscillospiraceae bacterium, assembly GCA_050252415.1. GTDB lineage: Bacteria > Bacillota > Clostridia > Oscillospirales > Oscillospiraceae > Heteroscillospira. The sequence goes on from JBFWKZ010000032.1 coordinate 9,339, forward strand.
GCTTTATGGCAAGAAAATTTAACGACGTATGGCGCAAAATTTGGCCAAAGGACATATGCGAGGATTTTACAAACAAGCCCTAGCCAAAAATCAGCAGGCTTCATTATGAAACCTGCCGATTTAGCGTGTAGACAAGGTGCCTATTTTATAAAAGCCTCGCAAAGTTTCCGGTACGCACGACGGAAATAAGATAAAAATCCGCCATTTCCCGGGACATGCGCACCGGGAATGACACTTATCATGACGGTTGCGGCTGAGCAGCCGTCATGCAAACCTATTGTCGGCAAAGCCCTTCGGCTTTGCCGACAGCTTGAAATCGAGTGACGGAGAGCGAGGATAATGCTATAATTATAAATATGACTGAATCGAAGGGGGCCAAATATGAATTTAGGCGATATCGCTTCTGTGGCAACGCTTATTCTGTTCGTCTTCTATTTTCTTGGCCGGATATGGACGATACAAAAAGCAAAGGCGCTGATGCTTGAGGAATTCGACCTCGAAAATATCAATTACGGCGAAGACCTGGAAGACGACCGGGAAAATTACTATGATTTTGGCGACGGCGGCGAAATCATTTCAATCCGATCAAAACTGCCCATTCTATGGTTTCATGTCATAGCCATAAAATACGACAGCAAATTTCGTGACAGAACGCCCAGAAGGGCAAAGCCGGTCGTTAACCACCACACGCTCCTCAGAGAAAATGAACCGATCTATTTAAGAATGGATATTCCCGACGTTCTTCCTGTCTATAAGGTACGTTTTCAACGTTTTGACTATGTCGTCGTCTCTTTCGATATCGGCTATAACGGACGTTTCGGCGGCATGTCTCCGGTAAACTATCACTTATCGCATACCTTCAAAAGCTTCTGCTATTACCTGTTCAAATAACGGCGCATGCCGTTTGACCCGAGCGTCTGGCGCAAATCATCCAAGCTATGATAAATCTCAACAGAAATTACCGCTTTATTTTCTTCGCTCGCGATGGTATAATAATTGCAAAGCAACTATTATACCCGGCACGCCGGACGGTTCCGCCTCCGGCGGGAGTCCGGCCGCCATCTCTGTCGCGACCGCCTCGCCCCTTACGGGGCAACCGGCGGCGATGACATTTATACC
>JBFWKZ010000032.1:10557-18964 GCA_050252415.1 Oscillospiraceae bacterium
ATAATTGCAAAGCAACTATTATACCCGGCACGCCGGACGGTTCCGCCTCCGGCGGGAGTCCGGCCGCCATCTCTGTCGCGACCGCCTCGCCCCTTACGGGGCAACCGGCGGCGATGACATTTATACCATGAATTTTTCTAATTCATGGTATAATAATTGCAAAGCAACTATTATACCCGGCACGCCGGACGGTTCCGCCTCCGGCGGGAGTCCGGCCGCCATCTCCGTCGCGACCGCCTCGCCCCTTGCGGGGCAACCGGCGGCGATGACAATAGCCGCAAGAGTAGTTTCGTATAATCTCCGATTGTGAAGGTGATAAAGTGAAATCGCACACCAGGAAGCTGATCGCACCCATCGTCATTTCCGTTGTCATCGTCTTGTACTACGTCGGTTTTGCCGTCGCCTGCGCGGTTCTCAGCATGCCGCTGCCGGTAAAACTGATCTGCGGCATTCTCCCCCTGATTTTTGCAGGCGTCACGGTCTATGTGCTCATTGAGCGAATAAAAGAAATAAGGAGCGGTGAAGAGGATGATCTTAGTCAATACTGATTACATTGCCGGAAAAGAGCTTGAGATGCTCGGCCTTGTCAAGGGCAGCACCATCCAATCCAAAAATATCGGCCGCGATATCACGCAGGGCTTTAAAACACTCGTGGGCGGCGAGCTCAAATCGTACAACGAGATGATGAACGACGCGCGGGCGCTTGCGACAAAACGTATGGTCGCGGAGGCCGAGGCCCTGCAGGCCGACGCCATCGTCAATATCCGCTATACCTCCTCCTCCGTGATGCAGGGCGCGGCGGAGGTCATGGCATACGGCACCGCGGTAAAATTTAAATAGCGGTTGCATCAAAATCAAAAAAGCTCCCGGCGGCACTGATGTGCCCCCGGGAGCTTTTTTGACGCCGAAATCACCGTATCACACGATCTTCAGCAGGTCGGAAAACGTATCGAGGTTATAAGTCGCAATCGCATAGCGCACAGCGTCGCCGATGGCCGCGCTGTCCATATGTCCAGCCTGCGCTGCCCGTATTCCCGCCTCGGCGTCCTCGACCACCAGGCAGACCTCCGGCTCAAGGTGCAAATACGCGCTCGCTTTTAAAAACACCTCCGGGTCCGGCTTGGAATGCGTGATATTGGTCCCGTCGGACACGGCGTCGAAGTAATCGTCAAGGCCGAGCCGGCTCAGGATGAGTTTGGCATTTTTGCTGGACGAGCCGATCGCCATCCGCAGGCCCTTTTCCCGGATGGCATCAATGGTGTCTTTGACTTCGCGGCTCAGATCCTTTTCCGACATATGCTCGCGCAGCAGCTCGCGGTAGAACGTATTCTTTTTTTCCGCGTAAGCCTGCTTCTCCCGCTCGGTGAGCGTGCCCGGATAGGCCTCCAGAATGATATCGAGGCTTTTCATGCGGCTGACGCCCCGCAGGCGGTTATTGACGGTCTCGTCGAAGGCGATGCCAAGCGCGTCGGCGATTTTTTTCCAGGCCAGATAATGATAGCGGTCCGAGCTTGTGATGACGCCGTCCAGATCGAAAATGATGCCTTTGTATCTCATGTTCGTTCTCCAATCGTAAGTTTAATGTTTGGCGCCGGACGCCTGCAGCGGCACGGACAGGCGGTCCTCCAGCCGATAATCGTCCCCATAGACGCCGATGGTCTTTGGCGTGCCCTGTTCCAGCGTGAAAACGCAGCTCTCATGGCTGACCGCCACCAGGATGCGGCTGTCCTCATAGCGGATTTTAAACCGGTAGCCGTCCCACTCCGGGTGAATGATCGGCGCAAAGCTGATGCCGTTTTCCTTGAGGCGGAATCCCGCGAAGCCATAGATGATGGCCAGATAGTTCCCGGCCATATTTGCGGTATGTATCCCGTCTCTGGTATTGTTGTGGAGGTCCATCAGATCGAGCTTGATCGAGTCGCCGAAATATTTGAACGCCTTCTCCTCCATGCCGAGCCTCGCGGCCATGATGCTGAAAATACACTTGGACAGCGAGGAATCGTGCGTCGTTATCTTTTCATAGTAGTTGAAGGAATTGCGCATGACTTCCTCCGTCTGCGCGTCTTCCAGGATGAAATGCGCCATGACCGTATCCGCCTGTTTGCAGATCTGGCGGCGGTACAGATACAGCGGATGATAGCGCATGAGCAGCGGGATTTTGTTGTCGCGCGGGATCTCGTGCTCCCACCGCTTTTTTTGCAGGAAGGAATCGTCCTGCGGATTGATGCCGAGCGCCGCGTCATAGGGCAGATACATGTGCTCCGCCGCCTCCCGGAATTCTTCGATCTCCCGCTCGGTCAGGGCGATCTTCGAAACCAGCGCCCTGAATTTTTCCGTACCCTTCAGCATCTCATAAAATTTGACCGCCCAGCGCAGGTGATACTGGGCCAGGACATTGGTATAATAGTTATTGTTGACGATGCAGGTGTATTCGTCCGGGCCCGTCACGTTGTTAATATGGAACTTACCCTGGTAATAGTTGCCCACGTCGACCCACAGACGCGCGGTCTCAAACAGGATCTCCGCGCCCTTTTCCAGAATAAAATCCAGATCCTTTGTGGCGAGATAATAGGATATGACGGCGTAGGCGATGTCGCCGTTGATATGGTACTGCGCCGAACCCGCGGGATAATAGCCGGAGCACTCCTTGCCCATAATGGTCCGCCAGGGATAGAGCGCGCCCTTGTCATGCCCCATGATTTTGGCGTTTTCGCGCGCGTAGGGCAGCGTCTCATAGCGAAATGCGATCAGATTTTTGGAGATGTCGGGATTCGTAACCGTAAAATACGGCTGCACATACATCTCGGAATCCCAAAAATAGTGGCCCTCGTAACCCTCGCCGCTCAGTCCCTTCGGCGCGATGCTGCAGTATTTGTCCTTGCCGACGGACTGGATCAGCTGATACAGGTTGTACTGAAGCGCGTCGTCGAATTCTTTGCTGCCGCGGATTTCGGCATAGGCGTTGTGCCAATACGCCGCAAGATATTCCTCCTGCTTCCGGTACAGGTCGGAGATGGGCATGGCGAGCGCCCGCTCAAGCTCTCTGTGGACCTGCCTTCCGCAGTCGCCGTACCGTCTGGAGTCGCAGAACACCGCATATTTGATCAGCCTGGACTTCTGATTTTGCCGCACAAGGGTTTTAAACCGGCAGGTTGCGGTGCTCTGATTGATGGCAAACTCCCCTTCCCAGTCCTCGGGCACGACATTCTTGACACCGCTGCAGACCTCGAGCTTCGACTGCGTCGCCGTCGATGCGATATAGGAGGCGCCGTCCTTGATTTCACAGCTTATGGGGACGATCCCCTCCACGCGCTCGTCCGCGGTTCGCGGGTCATCCGGATCATAATAGTTTTCCACGTTGACGTCGTGGTCCGACTCGATGAGAATCCTGCCGGAAAAATTCAGCGGCTCGATCTCATATTCGATGGTGAACAGGGAGAGCTGATAAAAGGACGTCATGCGCGTCACCTTAATGTGCAGCTCTTTCCCCTTTGGCGAGCGCCACAGGACGTCCCGCACCGTCGTGCCCTTGTTCATGTCCAGAGTCAGCCTGCTTTTCAGCAGCGTGCCCGAAAACATGGAAAACGGCTCGCCGTCGACCGTCAGCTTGATCGTCTGCGTATTGGCGATATCCAGCATCACCTGCTTTTGCCGGACAAGTCCGTAAAGGCCCTCGCCCTGACAGACATAGGCATAATTATAAAACCCGTTGATATACTGGCTGCGAATGTAGCGATAGCCCTCGGGGTACCCCTCTTCAAAATCGTAGCGGACGCCGATATAACCGTTCGCATTGTGAAAAAGGACCTCGTTGAGCTGAAGATGATAATTGTCGAGCTGCGGTTCATCCAGCTCGAACAGCCGTTGTTTTTCCGTCATAATTGTCACCCTTACCCCTGAAAAAGATAATCTCTGTTTGCTTGTCTGGAAAAATCAAAAGCGCCCGCCTTTGCGTCGGATTATGCGCCGGGCCGCGTGACATTGCCTCGTCATCAATCAAGGATGCCCGCGAAAACCCGCCTTGCCGAACGCAAAAGCTGCCGGGAAATACGGACATTCCGGTTTATTCAGACAAGCCCTGGTCGTTAGTTTCCGTATTTGCAAGCCTTTCCAGCAGCATACGCATATGCTTATACGATTCGATACGGTAATTGGCGCACGACGCGTCCGAACCGACCTTGATGGAAAAAGCGTCCTGCGGGAGGACGTAGAAAAGGTCTTCATCCGTGAAATCATCGCCCGCGCCAAGCACAAAGTCATGCCTGCGGTTTTTGATGAGGACCGACGCCGTCTGTCCCTTGTTCACCCTGCCGTCTTTGATCTCCAGAACCTTGTTGCCCTCCTGAACGACGAGGGGCGTTGAGCGGATCGTAAAGAGCAGCGTCTCTCTCAGCTCGCTCAGCTTCATCCCGATGACGTCGGGATTGCACTGCCTGTAGTGCCAGGCCAGGGAAAACGCTTTTTCTTCAATCCGCGCGCCGGGCATATGGTCGGTGTAGAGCTCCAGTATGGGGAGGATCTGCTTTTTCCAATCCGTATTCTGTTCCATTGTCATGACCCAGCGCTTCCGCTCGGGGGATCGGAACCACAGGCCGTGCGATGCGATCAAATACAGATTTTCGATATTCCCCAACCACTCCTCCAGATTCCGGCTGTCCCGTCCCGAGACGATGCAGACGAGGTTTTTGGGGTCGGACGTAAGCCTGCGAAGCAGCGTTTTGAGCGCCTCATCGGGCTTGGCTTTTTCCGGAATGGGCTGGAAGCCCACAAGCGTCCCGTCGTAATCGAGCAGCAGTATCCTTTTCTCCGCATGACGATAGGCCTCTTCGACCACATCGCTGTTTTTCCACGTGAGCCTTTTGGGCACCGAAGCCGTCTGTTCAGTCGTCGCGGAGAGCGCACTGAGGAAACTGTCGGCCCAAAATTCCGCATTGTAGCGCGCAATCCGCTGATGCATGATTTTATTTCTGGAGATCTTCTCCTCCCTCGGCATCTCGAGCGCGGTTTTAATGCCGTCGGCAATCGCGGAAAAGTCGTTGGGGTTCACGATGACCGATTCCACAAGCTGGCTGGCCGCGCCGGCTGTTTCGCTGATGACGACCATCCCCTCATAATCGGTCCTACTGGCAATATACTCCTTCGCCACCAGATTCATGCCGTCCCGCAAAGGCGTCACCAGCAGAACGTCGGCATGCCGGTAAAAATAGATCAGCTGCTCCTGTGAAAACGAACGGTAGAAAAACCAGACCGGCATCCAGTTTAGCGTCCCGAATCTTCCGTTCAGCTCGCTGACATCCTCCTGAATGGTTTTGAGCAGCGTGTCGTAAGTATCGATCTCCGCTCTGGACGGGGCCAGGATAATATACCATCTCACCTTTCCCCGGAATTCGGGATATTTTGTCAAAAACAGCCTGAACGCCCGAATCCGTTCGGGAATCCCCTTGGTATAATCCAGCCGGTCGACCGATAATATCATCTGCATATCCGCAAAGTTATCGATCACAATATCGTCTCTTCCGGCGCTCTCAACGTGTTCCGAGGCAAAAAATTTGTAGTCGATGCCCATCGGAAACGCATCGACGCAGATTTGCCGGCCCTCGTACTGGATATTGTTCAGATTGTCCTCCGTGTAGAGCAGGTTGCGGGTGCTGCTCAGAAAGTGCCGGACATAGGAATAGGTGTGAAAGCCGATCAGATCGGCGCCCAGGATTCCGCGGAGGATTTCCGTGCGCCAATTCAGCAGCCTGAAAATTTCGAAGGACGGAAACGGAATGTGCAGGAAAAAGCCGACCAGCGTGTCCGGATAGTTTTCCTTGATCAGATTCGGAAGCAGCATCAGCTGGTAATCATGCACCCAGACCCTGTCGTTTTCCGATAAAAAAGCTTTGGCCGCCTCAAAAAATTTTACGTTGACCCGGGCATACGCGTCCCACTCCGAGACATTGTATTCCACTTTAGACGTAAAATAATGGAAGAGCGGCCAAATGGTTTTATTGCAAAAGCCGTAATAATATTTTTCAATTTCCTGATTGGATAAGAAGACCGGGAAGCAGTGGTATTTTTCAACCAATTCTTTTTTTAAGATTTCCTTATCCTCAGGGCCTATTTCTTCATCCGACAGGCCCGGCCATCCGATCCATATGCTGCCCGCCTGTTTGTGATAGCTTTTTAACCCGGTTGAAAGTCCGCCGATGCTCTCGATAAATTCAAAATGGCCGTTAACTTTTTTCACCGTTACCGGCAGACGATTTGAAATAATAATGATTTTTTTCATTTTACACTCCTCTCTTTGGTGATCCATTCGTCATAAAATTTCATTTATTTGCTTTCATTATAGCATAAATGAAATTCTTTTCCAAGTCCGCAGCCATAGGCAGTGCCGTTACCCCCGTCCGATGCGGTGATGCCGTGGCGATCGCGCAGGGTATCCATACCATGATAACATGGGCGCGGGACAGACTTTTATCGGATTTTGACCGAATCCGTCTGATGTTTTATTGAAGTGCCTTATTATTTTTGATATAATCCCCCTATAATGAACTTGAGTTATCGCACATTCGGCTCTCTTACCGCAAGGAGGTATCCCATTGCGTGAGTTTTTGAATCAATCCTATTTCAACAACACCGTGCAGGACTATCTGGTCTTTTTAGCCATCCTGCTCGGAAGCTCGGCCGTTATCGCCATCCTGAAGCACATCCTGCTCAAACGGCTGGAGGTTCTGGTGAAAAAAACTAAGCAGACCTATGACGATCTGCTGCTTCACACCGTCGAAAAATACCTGATGCCCATGCTGTATTTCGGCGCGCTGTACTTCAGCACAAAAGCGCTGACGCTATGCGATCTGCTTCAGAAATCGGTCGACTTTTTAGCCACGCTGATCGCGATCGTCTTAGGCGCAATGCTTGTCTCTTCGCTCCTCATCCTGATCTTTACCAGCTATTGGAATCGCCGATTTGAGGACAGCGGGAAATACGCGGCAAAATGGATCGCGTCGATTATCAAATTCGTCGTTTGGGTCATCGCGCTGCTGCTGTTTCTCGACAATATTCATGTTGAGGTCAATACGCTTGTCGCCAGTCTCGGCATCGGCAGCATCGCGGTGGCCTTTGCCGCGCAGGCCGTCCTGTCCGACCTGCTGAGTTTTTTTGCCATCATATTCGACAGGCCTTTCGAACTTGGGGATTTTATCATTGTGGGCGATCTCATGGGCACGGTGGAGCACATCGGGATCAAAACCACACGCCTGCGGAGTCTGAGCGGTGAGCAGCTCATCTTTTCCAATCTGGATCTCACAAGCTCAAGGTTGAAAAACTATAAAACGCTGAAAAAACGCCGGATATTGTTCACTCTGGGCGTGACCTACGACACGACCCCGGCGCAGTTAAAGGAGATACCCCAAATTATTAAGACGATCATCGGCGAGACAGAGGGGACCGAATTCGACCGCGCGCATTTTACCGCTTACGGCGATTTCTCGCTGAATTTTGAAATCGTGTACTATGTCCTGAGCGACGACTACAACACCTACATGGATCTGCAGCAGGCAATCAACTTAAAAATCAAAGAAGAATTCGACCGGCGCGGCATTCAGTTCGCCTTTCCAACACAGACCCTGTACCTGCACGGCGAGGCTTCCGGCCGGGCGTCGGCACAGCCCTAAGCCTCTCATCCGGCCCCGCTTTAACGATCTGGTCATAGGACCCTTTAAGAATGGATTATATTTGCCGCCGCCTCAAATCGTATGCGAAATCGTTGCTGTCATGCAGCAGCTCATAATAATTCTGCGCCACGGCGTCGGTTATGCAAAACATGAAAGGACTCCGTATGACAAGCACAAACAGACAAATTGCATGCGTAGCAGCCGTGACGGCTCGTATTCGATTCCTGTTTTCTGCCTTCATCTCACCCCTCCAAAACATATCCCGCCTTGATTGCCGTCCTGATGCAGCCGGCATATTCACCAAGCTTCTCTTTAGCCTTTTTATATGCGTTTCGACGGCACGGTCCTCGCCTTCGTACTCCCAGCACCCGACCAGTAATTGTTCGCGGCTTATCACCATGTTTTATTTCTCATGAGGCACAGCAGCAGCGCGTATTCCTTCGGCGTCAGTGTCACTATCTTTTTCCCGGCAAATACCTTGTTTGATGAAAATTTCAGCGTTATGCCTCCAGCCTCCATCTTGCCGCTTGTGCGCATATTTCCTCGGTGACGTTTGATCAGCCCCGCCGTTTTAGCGTACAATACCGACTTTGTAAAGGGCTTCGTCACATAATCGTCCGCCCCCAACTTATAACCGAACAACTTGTCGTCCTCATCGGAGAGCGCTGTTTGAAAAATTCTCAGTTTGATTGCAGGTATAAAAACACGCGGCATCCAGCTTTTTGGCGGAATGCCGCGTGTTTTAT
>JBFWKZ010000033.1:0-18951 GCA_050252415.1 Oscillospiraceae bacterium
CGTGGGTGACGACGATCATAGTGCTGTCTGCGCTTTTGAGTTCACGTATGACCTTTAGGACCTCTCCGGTCAGCTCCGGATCAAGCGCGCTTGTGGGTTCGTCAAAACAGAGAATATCGGGTTCCAATGCGAGCGCCCGTGCAATAGCAACACGCTGCTGCTGCCCGCCGGAGAGCTGGTGCGGGTAATTTTGCATCCTGTCCGAGAGACCGACTTTTTTCATAAGGGCAGCGGCTTTCTCTTTAATCGTGTGGTTTAGTTCCTTTTTATTTATACGGTAATTCGGGTTTTCAGAGGCCAGCAGCCTGGGGGCCAGCATGACGTTTTCCAGCGCGGTATATTGTGGGAAGAGGTTGAAATTCTGGAAGACCATGCCGAAGTGCAGTCGTTTTTTCCGCACCTCGCTTTCACGCTGAGTGGTAGGGTCGGCTGCGTTGAACAGGACCTCACTGTTTACGATGATTCTTCCGCAGTCGGGGGTTTCGAGAAAGTTAAGACAGCGCAGGAGCGTTGTCTTACCGGAACCGGATGAGCCGATGATCGATAAGACATTGCCCTTTTCAAGCGTAAAGCTGATATCCTCCAAAACGCGGGTGGTGCCAAAGTGCTTTTCGATGTTACATACTTCCAATATTGGCATTCTTTTGCCCCTCCTTATCTGAAGTAATCGAGCCTGCGCTCAAACCAGCCGAACAACAGCGTGAGCATACCGTTAAACAACAGATAGAACACACCGGTGTAAAACAGAGGCCAGATAAAGCCCTTTTTTGTAAAGGATTCACCCATCCAGATGATCTCGTACACCGCTATGACACGCACGAGGGCGGTATCCTTTACCAGCGTTATCAATTCGTTCGACATAGGCGGAACGATACGTTTTATCACCTGCAAAAGTGTGACCTTGAAGAATATCTGGCTCTTTGTCATACCCAGAACCTGCCCCGCCTCATACTGCCCTTGAGAGATCGATTGTATGCCGCCGCGATAGATTTCCGAAAAATAACAGGCATAGTTGATGACGAAAGAGACGAGTGCGGCCATAAAGCGAGGAAGCAGCGGCAGACCGAAAATAAGGCCTGGCCCATAGAAGATGATAAGAATCTGCAAGAGCAGCGGCGTGCCGCGCACGATCCACACGAGAGTACGGGTAAACCATCGTACCGGTACAAATTTGGTCATGGAGCCAAAGCTGATGATAAGCCCCAACGGCAGGGCAGATAAAAGCGTCAGCACAAAGAGTTTTATTGTGGTGCCAAAACCTTCCAGGAGGGAGAGCGTGACAGTCGAAAACATTGTGATACCTCGCTTATAACCGGGTAAGGGCAGAGAGCTCAAAATGCGCCCTCTGCCCGTTCCTGTTTAGTAAAATCGTTTTGTCGATTATTTTTCGATGATGGACTCCTGAACGCCATATGTTTTAGCAGTCTCCATCACGGTGCCATCGTCATATGCGGCCTTCCAGAAGGTGTTGAATGCGTCGGCCACATCGGAATCCTTGCGGAAACCGACGCCATATTCCTCGCTGTTGAGCTTTACGGTATAGGTGAGATTCGGATAGCTTGTGCCCTCTCCGATCATGGCGCCGGCCATGAGCAGGTCGATGACACAGGCATCGGAAGCGCCGGAGGCAACTTCCATGAGGGCGCTGGCCTGGGACTGGACGGGATTGAAGGTGAGATTCAACGCTTCAACTTCAGATTGACCGGCAGAGCCGGACTCAACCGCAAATTTAAGATCCTTCAGGCTGTCCGTGGTCTGATATTGGTCTGCCTTATCCGCAGGGACGACAACAACCTGGGCATTGAGGCAGTAGGGATCGGAGGTGGCCATGCTGTTTTTGACCTCATCGGTGAGGGTCATGCCGTTCCAGACACAGTCGATCGCCTTGGTCTGAACTTCCATGATCTTGTTGTCCCAATTGATCTCGATAAACTCGGCATCGACACCGAGGGATTCGGCAAAAGCCTTGGCCATATCGGCGTCAAAGCCAATCCAGTTTCCCGCGTCGTCCTTGTAATCCATGGGGGCGAAATCCGTGATCCCGACGACAAGAGTGCCCTTGTCCTTTATGTATGCAAGGTCGCTGTCGGCACTTGGCTCAGCGCTCGGTACGTCGGAGTTGCTGGCGGGAGGGGTGTAAGAAATATCGGTGGAAGAGCTGGGGGTCTTGCTGGTGCCGCAGGCGGCGAACAGAGAAATCGCCATGCACAGCGCAAGAAGCAGTGCAAGTTTCTTCTTCATTTTAAATAGCCTCTTTCATTATTGTAATTTCACAGCGCGTCAGTGCGCTAAAGCAAACGTATATTACCATAGTAGATTAATATTGTCAAGTGGCGGCGGTCCTGTAAAAAAAGCACTGAATACGGCAATGATGGGGGCAAACACTTGTCGATAGTGGCTAGATTCCATCATTTTCCCTAAAAATGAAATGAACATTTCGTAGTATTGGGCGAAAAAATAAATCCGAGATTATGCCTGTGGCTTTTGCACTAATGGCGCTTCAGTGCTCTTTTTTTCGGGGAGCTGTGCGACGATAATCGCTGTGAACATAATGATGCAGCCGAGGATATCACGCAGCGAGGGAATTTGATGCAGAATAACGATTCCGGCGAGAACGGCAAACACGGATTCAAGGCTCATGATAAGCGATGCAACGGTAGGACTCGTGTGTTTCTGCCCGAGAATTTGCATCGTATAGGCAACGCCGCTCGACATGACGCCGGCATAGAGTATTGATGTCTTGGCCGCAAGAAGGGCTTCCATCGATGGGTTCTCGGTAAACAGCATGACAAAAAATGAAATTATACCACAGATAAAAAATTGGATACAGGACATTCTCACACCGTCTACCTTTGGGGAAAAGTAATCGATGATCTGAATGTGCGCAGCAAAGCAAAAGGCACAGATAAACACCAAAAAATCCCCGGTTGTTATCGAACCGAGGCCGCCGTCCGTACAAAGCAAATAAAGGCCTAAGATTGAAGCGGCAACACACAGCCACAGTATGGGCCGCACGGGCTTTTTAAGGATAAGGCCTATGATGGGAACGACCAATATGTAAAGCGCGGTTATAAAGCCCGCCTTGCCCGGCGGAGTTCCGAGCGACATGCCGACCTGCTGAAAAGAGCTTGCGACGAAAAGTACAATGCCGCACGATACGCCGCCGATCATGAGGTCACGGCGGCTGCCGGCTTTTTTGGTTCCGCCTTCACGTTTCCGCAATAAATCCATAAGAAAAATGACTGGGATCAGTGTTATGCCGCCGATAAGTGAGCGCACGGCGGTGAAAGTAAAGGGTTTGACGTAGTCCATGCCCACCGATTGGGCGACAAAAGCACTGCCCCAGATAAGTGCCGTTATGAAAAGCATGGTATTGCCGTAAAATTTGTTTTTTTTCATTCGGTGGTCATCTCCTTAAAAGGCAAAGCCCAACAGTTCTGCCGAGACTTTAATAAACAATAAGCCCAGGACAACGAACATCAGCTTTCGGACATTTTTGCTGCCGCCCTTTATGGCGTAATTTGAACCCATATAATAGCCCAGTCCGCAAAAAACTGCTGCCGGGACGGTAAGCGCGTACATGACCTTGCCCGCCGCAATATAGATTACCATAGAGGTGAGATTTGAGGCGAGATTTGCCACTCTGCCACAGGCGGAGGAAGTGAGCAGGTTCGTTCCGAGAACGGCGGTAAAAGCGATGATGAGAAAAGTCCCGGCGCCGGGCCCGATCAGCCCGTCGTAACCGCCGATACCGAGACCGATGGCAAAGGACAGCAGCCGGCGCTTTTTGCCGGTCATCACTTTTTCCGTATTTTCCTCGATCCCAAAGCCGCGGTTGAAGGTCAAAAACAGAGCAACGCATGGCAGTGCGATCAGCAGCAGCGTTTTGAGCGCCTGATCCGGTAAGTAGAGGGCAAGGTTTGTCCCCAGCGTTGCCCCGATAACGGAGCCGCCGGCGCTTATGAGAGCAACATCAAATAAAATATTTCCATTTTTTAGGTAACGCCAGACGGAAACGGTCGTCCCCAAACCGGATACGGTTTTATTCGTTCCAACAGCAAGATGTGTTGGCAAACCCGCAATGAGATAGGCCGGCAGCGAAATTAATCCGCCTCCGCCGGCGATGGCGTCTACAAATCCCGCCAGAAACACAATCGGACATACGATCAGGCAGTCTTTTAGCAGTTCCGTCATTGTTTTATACCTTCCAAATCAATCGTGCAAAGCCAATCATAAAGCAAAACCCGACACTTTTCAACCTAAATGTGATGAGACTGCAGTAAAAATATAGCTCAGCACCGGCGCAAGGAGGATTGCCGGAGAATAGTCTGTGACCTTTATCTTTGTGATGCCGACGATATTCAGCCCCAGAGCGAATATGATCACCGAACCTGCGCAGGTCATCTCCGCTATCGCCGAATCGGTGAGCAGCGGGGCGAGTACGCCGGAGAGCAGGACGATCCCGCCTTGAAAGACCAGCACAAATATCGACGACAGAATTACGCCGATCCCAAAGCTGACGGACAGCATAATGGAGGAGATGAAATCGAGCAGGCTTTTTGTAAATAAGAGCTCGTTGTCTCCGCGCAGACCGGCGTTCAATGAGCCGACGATCGTCATGGCGCCGATACAAAAAAGAAGGCTTGCCGTGACGAAGCCCTGTGCCACAAGCGACTGTCCACCGCTTCGGCTGAACCGGCAGGAGACCCAGTTGCCGAGCCGGTTGATTTTTCCGTCGATATCTAAGAGCGTTCCGATAATCGCGCCGAGCGCGACCGAGATAATGGTGATCAGCGTGTTTTCCCCTTTCAGCATTCCGCTGATACCGATGTAGACGGTACAGAGCCCCAGCCCGAGCATGACGGCGTCTGTGAGTCTTTGCGGAATACCGCGTTTGAACGAAAGACCGATCGTGCTGCCTATAAGTATCGCGATGACATTTGTGATGACGCCAAGCATAGTATGACTCCTTTGTAATATCTTTTCAAAGCCATGAAAGGAAACATCCTTTGTAACCAAAAAATAATTTTACGTTTCTTAAATAATTTTTGTGTTCGGAAGAAATAAGTTTCGCCGGAGCTGGTGAAAACGTTAATCAACAGGAACAAGGGTTCCGGCGACATGCGCGTCGGAACCCTTATTTTGCAAGGACCGCAGTCCTGATACATGCTGTTTTTTAAGAAATGTTGTTCGAAGGCCGGATTTGTGAGATGAAGCTTAATGCCTGAAGAATTTATTGTGGATGGTTTTGACGGCGAGGTCGGCGTCGTATTCGTTGACGAGGACGGAGACTTTTATCTCACTGGTAGAAATCATACGTATGTTGATGCTCGCCTCATAAAGCGCTTCAAACATCAGCGAGGCAATACCGGAAGAGGCGATCATACCCGCACCGACGATGCTGACCTTACTGACATGACTATCGACGTTGATATGATCAAAACCGATGGAATCCTTTGCGCCCTCAAGCGCTTTTGCCGCGGCGTCCATATCGTTCTCTGCGACGGTAAAGCTGATATCGTTGGTATTATTTTTGCCCAGAGACTGGAGGATAATGTCGACGATAATCTTGGCATTTGAAAGTTCCCTGAATACTTTAAATGCGGCGCCGGGCTCGTCTGGCAGACCGACGACGGCGATTCTTGCCACATTATTATCCTTAGCGATTCCGCTTATTTTCATTTGTTCCACGTTTTTAGCGACCTCCTTAACTTTTGTGCCGGGCTTTCTCACATAGCTGGAGAGGACCTCCAGCTCGATGCTGTATTTTTTGGCCATCATGACGGAACGGTTATGAAGGACTTGGGCGCCAAGGCTTGCAAGCTCCAGCATTTCATCATAAGTAATTTCTTCCAGCTTTATCGCGCCATCAACTTTTCTGGGATCCGCGGTGTAGACTCCTTCCACGTCGGTAAAAATTTGGCATTTATCGGCATGTAGCACGGCGGCAATGGCGACGGCGGAGGTATCTGAGCCGCCCCTGCCCAGCGTCGTGATATCGTCATATTTATTGATGCCCTGAAATCCTGCCACCAGGACGATACGGCGTTTATCCAATTCGCGGCGGATGCGCTCTGTGGCGATGTCGCTTATTCTGGCGTTGCCATAGTCGGAATTGGTCTTAACGCCTACCTGCCAGCCGGTCAGCGATATGACCGACAGGCCCATGTGCTCCAACGCCATAGCCATCAGCGAAATGGATATCTGCTCTCCGGTCGAGAGCAGCATGTCGAGTTCACGCTTTGAGGGATTGGGGTTTAATTCAGCGGCCTTTTCGAGCAGGTCGTCGGTGGTGTCACCTTGTGCGGAGAGGATGACGACGACGTCGTTGCCCTCGCGGTAAGTGTCGGCTATAACTCCCGCCACGCGATTTATCTTTTCCGCGTCCGCGACAGAGCTGCCGCCAAATTTCTGTACAATCAGCATAGGTATTCCTCCGATATGTTCTTATGGCGGTGTTGCCATTCAAGTTTTGTCCCTTTTGAGGTATGTGCTCGTTACATTATATCCGCTTCCGGCGTATTTCGTCAATTCAAAATACGATAATGAGAAAGGACTTCCATATTGCTCAGACTCTCATGCAGGGTGTTATGGCTCATAGGCTCGGTAACAAAAGCATATTCATCGAGCGGTGCTCCGCGGCGTGTGATGAAACGAACGTTACCCAACGCGCTTCCAATTATGGCAAGCGAGGCGTGGACGCGGACATACCAAGGCATGACAAGGTCGTTGGCATCGGTTACATATCCGTCGAAGCCGTCTTCCCAATTTAAATATTTACGAGCCTTGAAATGCTTGACGGCATCGATAACGTCCGCAACGACAGCGCTTGCAGTCGGGCGTTTACCGGCTCCCGCGCCGTAGAACATCGCCTCACCGATGGCGTTGCCATGCACAACAATGCCGTTCATGACGCCGTCGACATTGGACAAAAGGCTGCTGTTGCGTATAAGGTGAGGCGCGACATAGGCCGCAATAGTATTCTTACTCATACGCAGCGCACGGCCCAGAAGTTTTATTTTATAGCCCAGTGCGCGGGCGTAGGCGACATCGGCAAGATCGACATTGGCTATACCGCGCGTTTTAACCTGTTTGGGGTCCACATGCCGTCCGAAGCATAGGTCCGCCAGAATGCAGATTTTACGGCAGGCGTCGATGCCGTCAACATCGGCGGTGGGATCCGCCTCGGCATAGCCCTTTTCCTGGGCCTCAGCCAGTGCGGTCTCAAAGCTTGTGCCGCATTGAATCATTTGTGTGAGAATATAATTTGTTGTGCCGTTTAAAATGCCGTATATTTCGTCGATCTCGTTTGCGGCGAGGCATTGGGTGATCGGACGGATGATGGGGATGCCGCCGCCGACACTCGCCTCAAAGAGGTAGTTTAGATTTCTCTCCCGGGCTATGGCGATAAGCTCATGCCCATGGGTGGCGACAAGTTCCTTGTTTGAGGTTACGACACTTTTGCCCGCAAGTAAGCAGCGGCGGGTGTAGTCAAAGGCCGCTCCGGTACCGCCCATGACCTCCACAACGATACGGATCTCAGGGTCATTTTCGATGACCGAGAAATCGTGGATGATGAGGTCGTGAAATGGGCTGTCGGGGTAATCGCGTCTGGTCAGTATATATTTGACGGATATCTCCTCAGCCGCATTATGGGCAATGCTTTCGGCATTTTCCGCCATGACCTCAACAACGCCGCTACCTACAGTCCCATGACCTAGTACAGCTATTTTTATCATACTTTATCTCCTTCCGTGGGCCGAAATCTGTAAACGCAGATACCGTATACGCTCCTTTTCACGTTATTTATGCCATGCTGTAGGAATTTTTATAAAATACATAGGTTATTCCGATAAGAATTCATCCGACATAAAAAACCATTAAATTTGTGCATACGGGTTTGCACAAGCAGACTCTAGCCCGCCATTATCTCTACTTTTATAACACCGGCGGTATTTTCAATCTGTTCTTTCAAGTCTTCAAGCCCCAAGTTCATCTGCGCGGTTTCCACAGAAATCGTGACTGCGGCTGTGGCGTTTATGGGTATACTCTGATTAATCGTAAGAATATTTGACCCGGACCCGGCAAAAATAGCGAGGACAGAGGACAAAACGCCTTTTTTATCCCGCAGAAGCATATGAAACGTGATGATTTGCCCGTGCTTCATATCATTAAAAGGCGATATCGAATCCTTATACTTATAAAAAGCACTGCGGCTGATACCGACCTTCGCCACGGCCTCAGCCACGGTCGATGCTTCGCCGGTCTCCAAAAGCGCGCGTGCTTCAGTTACCTTAATAAATATCTCGGGCAGCATACTGCGTTCGACCAAATAATACTTAGCTTTCTTATCGATAGACATCTTATGTCCTCCGTTGACGGTCGTTTGTCTTTGAGTGATATATATGGTAACACAGGACAGAAAAATCCGCAACTAGAAATTACACTAAATATTACGAAATGGGGGTGAATTTATTGTATATAAAGCCAGCGGACTTAGCCCGGTGGGGGGGCATTATCGTCCTGTCGGTGGCGGCACTTTGGCTCCTGATACGCTATGTTTTGCCTTGGATGGCACCGTTTATTGCGGCGTTTTTATTGGCGAGGCTTTTGGAACCTCTGGTTAAGATGCTGTGCCGGCGCGGCTGGTCGCGTGAATTTGCCTCCGGAATGTGTACGCTTGCGCTTCTGGGGCTTGTCGTCATGGCGGCGGCGGCTTTGGTGACGCGGGGCGCGGGGGAAATATCCGCCCTCTCGCATGAACTCCCAAGCCTGCTTTCGTCGGCGGCCGAGATGATATCGGGTGTCAGACAGCGCACCGGCGATTATCTGGCACAGCTGCCT
This sequence comes from Oscillospiraceae bacterium, assembly GCA_050252415.1. Lineage (GTDB taxonomy): Bacteria > Bacillota > Clostridia > Oscillospirales > Oscillospiraceae > Heteroscillospira. The sequence continues at coordinate 8,845 of JBFWKZ010000033.1, forward strand.
CCGGAGCTCAGCGTCTGGCTGGACCACACGATGGCATCCCTGGCGGAGTTTTTTGCCTCTTTGCCGGCTCGTATTTCCGAAAAGCTGTTGGAAATACTTTCCGCCGCCGCGTCCGCCGCGCCCAGTATCCTCCTTTTTACCGTCACCTGTGGAATAGGTATATATTTTATTTCCGCGGCCTACCCGGGTATACAGGCGTTTCTGGACACGCATCTGCCGGAGGAGTGGCAGAGAAGACGCGTCCAGCTGAATGCCAATATGCGTTTTACTTTGGGGCGGTATGTTCGTGCGCAGTTTATGCTGATGATCATCACTTTTTTTGAACTTTTGGCCGCCTTTTTACTGCTCAGAATCGAAGGCGCACTTCTCCTTAGTCTGCTTGTTGCGGTTCTGGATGCACTGCCGATACTCGGAGCGGGAGCAATCCTGCTCCCTTGGGCGGCGTTTTCGCTGATCCTGGGTGATCCGGCAACGGGTTTGGGGCTGCTGATCACCTGGGGGGTGGTGTCGCTTGTCCGCAACGCTATTCAGGCAAAGCTTCTTGGCGATCAGTTTGGACTTCACCCGCTGATCACACTTATTACCATTTATGTCGGCTGGTGTGCCGCAGGTGTCTGGGGTATGGTTTTGTTTCCCATGGGTGCGCTGACGATAAAACAGCTTGGCGATAGCGGACTACTCAAACTCTGGGAGAGAGAACATGAAAAATAGGTGGAAATACCTGATTTGTGGGGGACTTTCCGGCGCGGCAAATGGATTTTTCGGCGGAGGTGGCGGAATGATTTTCATTCCGCTTGTGACGCGATGGGCGAAGCTTGATACGCAAAAGGCGTTTGCAACCTGTGTTGGCGTCATATTCCCCATGACCGCGGTTTCGGCTGGGGTGTACCTTTGGCGCGGCGGACTTTCTCTCAGCGATGCAATGCCCTACATCATCGGCGGCACGATGGGAGGACTTGTCGCCGGCAGAGTATTCAAAAGAGTGCCGGTGAGGCTCCTGCGCAAGGGGCTTGCCCTGCTTATTCTCTATGGCGGATGGAGGTCTTTGACATGCTGATCGGCTTTGTAACAGGCGTCCTCTCCGGATTCGGCGTTGGGGGCGGTACGCTGCTGCTTATATGGCTGACAGCTTTTGTCGGGACAGAGCAGACCGTAGCGCAGGGGATAAACCTCATTTATTTTCTTCCATGTGCCGCAATGGCGCTTTTTTCACATGTTAAAAATGGCCTTGTTGAAAAGTCGGTTCTTCTTCCGGCTGCTCTGGCCGGAGCGGTGACAGCGCCGGCGGCGGCTTATCTGGCAACGTCGATGGACGCCGTATGGCTGCGCAAGGGATTCGGCGTCTTTTTGCTTATAATCGGCATAGCCGAACTCTTGAAAAAGGGAGATTGACAGCGCACCGTCACGCGGTATAATAGAGCAGAGGTGATACTTTGAAGCTGACAAGCCTTTGTTATATCGAACGCGGGGACGAGTACCTGATGCTTCACCGCGTCTCCAAGAAAAACGACGAAAACCATGACAAGTGGATAGGTGTGGGCGGTAAATTTAAAGCGTGCGAGAGCCCTTTCGATTGTGTCCGGCGTGAAGCTTATGAGGAGACGGGGCTTCGCCTTAAAACGCTCTGTTTTCGCGGCATCGTCACTTTTGTCTCCGATAAATGGGGTACCGAGTATATGCACCTTTTTACTGCCGGCGGCTTTGAAGGTGATGTGAAACCCTGTGATGAGGGTGTCCTTGAGTGGATACCCAAGAAAAAACTTTTTGAACTTAATCTCTGGGAGGGAGACAAAATATTTCTGCGCCTTCTGGAAGACAATCATCCGTTTTTCTCACTCAAGCTCCTGTACAGCGGTGAAAATCTTGTCAATGCCGTTCTCGATGATACGCCTATAAAATAGCCTTGGAAGTTTATGCCAAGGCTATTCATATTTCGCCTGATCATTGACGAATTTGCGCGAGTGTGATATTATTAGCAGGAATAATTATGTAAACTTTGTACCTTTATTTAAGAGGATAAAGCCATGTCTGAACTTATATTTGACCCCAACAACACCATCCTCAGCCGGATGGACAGCATGAACCGTACCGAAATTATCACGCTTGGCGAAGCCATTTGCGCCGCACTTCCGAATGAGGGCTGTCACGGCGCGATATGGCCCGGGGCGGTCACGATCCTGCCGGATGGCAGCGCCGTGCTGGACAGGCCTCTGGAGGGCGAAATCCTTAACCTCAGTGCAGAGGCGCTGGAGTATGCCGCCCCGGAGCTTTTTTGGCATGGAAAACGTTCGCCCGCCGCAGATGTATACGCCGTCGGTATGATTCTCTACTGCGCGATGGATGGCGGCAAACAGCCTTTTTATCCCATCGAAGGTGAAATAGGCGTCAAGGAACGCGCAGATGCCCTGCGCCGCCGCATGAAGGGAGAGCCGTTTCCCGAGATACCCGGCTGCGGTAAGAAATTCGGCGCCGTTATCATGAAAGCAGTAAGCTATGATGAGACTGAGCGCTATCAAAATCCCACGGAGCTTATGCTTGCGCTTGAGACATGCCCCGTACTTCCAGCGGAATTTGCCGGGTTTACTCCGGCGGCGCTGATGGAGTCGGACCCGGAACTCGCTCATGCACTGGACGAAGAGATGGGTACAAATGCCGTTGCGGAAGCCGAGGCGAGAAGCGCGGCAAAGAAGGAATACAAGGTCGATAAGGACTTTGAGCCGCCGGCAGAACCCAAAAAGAAAAACTACGTACCTGTCATTGCCGTTGGTGTTATCATTGCGCTTCTGGCACTCATGAGTTTTGCGCTGCATGCCTGCAATAGCGACGCGCAGCTGCCGCAGGGAGAGGTACCCGTTACCGTTTCGCCCAGTGTATCCGACCCGGTGACCACGGTATCACCGGATGCAGCCCTGTCACCGGAGGTCACGGAATCGCCAAATGCATCCGAGCCTGCAGGTACCGCTTCACCCGATCTGTCGCCTTCCACGAGTGAAACCCCTGTTGGAAACCCGGGGTCAAGTCAAAATCCAGGAACGGTTGTGACGCCTAAACCGACATCGACATCCATCCCGACGCCGACGCTAAAACCTACCCCGACGCCGGTCCAAACGTCAACACCTACCCCGATGCCGACCCCCACGCCGACGTCCACTGCGGCGACAACGGTGACCCGCGGTAACTTTACCATGGTGCTTGAAAACGCCACTTGGGATGAGGCACAGGCGAGATGCGAGGTTATGGGCGGCCATCTTGCCGTTATCCACAATGAAGATGAGCTTCAGAACGTGATTGAGATGGCTGAGGAACTCGGCGCCAAGTATGTCTGGTTGGGGGCAAAACGCAATACTGACACCGGCGAAATGGAGTGGGTTACCGGCGAGAATATTGATTTTTATGTTTGGGACCTCAACGAACCGTCTTATAAAGACGGCTATGACGGTACGCCTGAAAACTATCTCCTGCTCTGGAATGTCAGCTTCGGGGATCACAGTGGCTGGAAATATAATGACAGCCGTCCTGACCTTTACGATTACAGCCCAAGGATATTCGGCGGAAAGATCGCTTACATATGCCAGACGGACTGATCCGCTAAAACGAAAAATATAGCTGCTGAGACGCCCGGGGTGCCATGACCGGTAATCGGGCGTCTCATTATGCAAATAAAACTCAGTTCATACAAGTCTGCGGTGAGCGGACTTGTATGCTATTCTCTTGCAGGCAAAAGACTTTGCCTGCAAGTTCAGACGTCCGAGATGCTCTGACCGGCAATCGGGCGTTCTTTTATTACTGATAATGGACGGGGCCGGCCGCCTATTTGCGCCGCCAATAGGCACTTCAAGGATTCGACGGATGTCTTCCGATATGGTTACAAATCAGCAAAATTTTTTGTAAAATTAATTTTTTCTTTATTCATGCTTTTTTAATATTTAATGGTTAGAATAAAATCATAAAAAATTCCTCAAGGAGGTTGAAATATATGTATAATCCCAATGAACAAAATCATCATGACGACCCCGAGTTTGACAGACACGATGTCGCTGAAAGTGTTGGCGAGCATGTTGAAAAACAAATGAATGCGCGCGAGCCTGTAAAGCCAGACGAACCTGGACATACCGGATATTCCGACGCCGGCTATATTCTCTCGGATGAAGCGCCGACGACCCCGCGCCGTTATTACACACCGCCTGAAAGGGAGGACAGACCGCCGAGATATGAGACCCCGCCGAAAAAGAAAAACGGCGTGCTTGGAAAGGTCTTGGCCGGTGTCCTGGCCGGACTGCTGTTGGGATCTGCAATTGGTGTCGGCGTTATGGGAATGCTGAATACCGGTTCGGATTCAAGCGCTGGAGCGACTCCGGAAGCCGTTGAAACGACAGCGGTAACGCCGTCTCCGACGCCTCTGCTGTCTGTGAACAGCAGTAGCAGCGATAATAGCGATGAAATGTCCGCAACCGAAATTTATAATCTTGCAACGAGTCAAGCCGTCGGTATCCGCACCGAGATATCAGGATATAACATATTTGGCCAGGAGACCACAAACGCCGTGTCAGGTTCCGGTTTTATTATCTCTGAGGACGGCTATATTTTAACCAACTATCATGTCATCCAGGATGCCTATGAGGGCGGCTATCAAGTGAACGTTATCCTCTATAATGGTGGTTCCTATCCCGCCACCATCGTAGGGTTTGAAGACAACGACAGTGATATTGCCGTCCTGAAAATCGACGCCACGGGTCTTACTCCGGTCACGCTGGGCAACAGCTCCGACCTGGAAGTGGGAGAGACGGTTTATGCCGTCGGTAATCCCCTCGGCGAGCTGACATACACGATGACAAGAGGCATGGTCAGCGCGCTGGACCGTGAGATTACCAGTTCCGACAGCTACACAGGCGAGTCAAATACCGTAAATATGTTCCAAATCGATGCTGCCGTCAACAGCGGTAACTCCGGTGGGCCTGTCTACAATAGCTGCGGCGAGGTCGTCGGTGTTGTGACTGCAAAATATTCTTCCTCCGGTGTCGAGGGCTTGGGCTTTGCCATCCCGATAAATGATGCCGTCGACATCGCAAACGATCTCATCGATCAGGGCTATGTCAGCGGTAAGCCAAGTATGGGGATTACCGTCCAGACATTGGCAGAAAATGTTGCGAACTATTACGGTGTACCCGTCGGCTCCTATGTCTACTTTATTGAAGACGGAAGCTGTGCGCAGACCGCCGGACTGGTTGTCGGCGACATCATCACCGGACTTGATGACTACAAGATTACAGGTAATTCCGATCTGTTGGCTGCAAAGAAGCATTACAGTGCGGGTGATACCGCTAAGCTGACGGTTTACCGTGATGGGCAGTACCTCACACTTTCCATCACGTTTGATGAGCAGCACCCATCCAGTTCGACGGAAACAACAACCGACAGCGCTCAAAATGTCCAGCCTTATTCTAACAGCTATCAGGGCTCTAAAGCCACCAGCTTTTAATTCACAGTTTTATTTTCAATTAGCATTATTATGAATAGCCGGAGAGCCAAACCATGGTCCTCCGGCTGTTTTTTGTGCAAATGTGTATAAATTTTAATTAGTTGTGCATGATATGGGAGAGGAAATCAGAAAAGGAGCGTAAGCACATGGATAAAATCGCGCTGATACTCACGATCATCGGCGGACTCAATTGGGGAAGCATCGGCATTTTTCGCTTTGATTTCGTCGCATGGCTTTTCGGCGGACAGACCGCAACGGTTAGCCGCGTTATCTACACCTTGGTCGGACTTGCCGCTATCTGGTGCATTTCCCTGCTCTTCAGAGAGCGTGCGTTGGACGAAGGCGTATAGGGATTTGCCCTCTCCTTAGAGGGAAGGTAAAAAACTTTGATAGGTGTGCAGGGAGACATGTGATAGGGGCTGTATGAAAAGCCCCTATCACACGTTAAATTGCCCGCCTGCAGACGTAATGTTTTCAGGAAACGGTGAACCATCTGGAAAACGGGTTTGGGTTGAAGACATAGGGATTTAACCCGCAGAGGAGAGGCAAGTGCTTTTCCTCTGTTTTTATTTTTCCATGAAGCCATAAAAAATTGGCCATCCGAAAAAGCGGCGAATCGATCACCAAAAGCGTGTAAAAATAGACACTGACTATAACAAGCCTCACAGAGTTTTCGCCGAGCGCGGCGAAAAGAAATTCAAATTTGTTATTTCCGGGGGCGTGCACATCGGAAATAACACTTCTCATGCAGGAAAGCGGTGAGCGTCCTGCATGGCTAGCCTTTGTCAAAAAAGCCTTCCAGTCAGTTAATTGTTATTTTACGGCTTACTCTGATGTTTACGGCATGCTGGAGATTTTCAAGTACGACTTCACTGTGTATACCTCCGTTTTCACCATCGCGTGTCCATGCCACCGGCTCAGGGAAACAAAATCGCACTTTCCGGCTATGGAGAATGGTTATCTGCTGTCCGGAATATTTTTTGGCAATGAATTCGGAAAACGCCGTTTGAAGGTCGATGATGGATTTGGGTGTGCGCACCAGAATTACCTCAAAAAGCCCATCTCCCAGCTCAACAAAGTCATTATCCAGCCGAACGAGCCCGGCAAGGGAGGTGGAGTTTGTAACCGCGCCAAAGATAAATTCACCCTCTATTGTTCCGTCATCATATTCGATTACCGCCCTTACATTCGGCAATTTCGGGAGTCGGGTCATTCCCTCGAGCACATAGGCGAAGTAGCCCAGCGCCTGTTTATTTTGCTGTGGCGTAAGGTAGCTGACGTCTGTAAAAGCGCCGAAAGCGGCGATATAGGTGAAGTGTTCCGTACCATTGAATTTTCCGATGTCGAGCGGCATAGAGCGGCCTGCAACGACGGTGTGCGCCGCCTCTGCCGCATTACGTGAGAGCGAGAGGCTGGAAGCGACATCGTTTGCCGTCCCCATTGGCAGATAACCGAGATCCGGAACGTCGTCCAGGTCGGCAAGACCCGACGTCACCTCGCTAAGCGTCCCGTCTCCGCCTATACAGACAACGAGGTCATAACCCGATGCATATTCCTGAGCGAGCCTTACTGCGTCACCGGGGGCGGCTGTGAAATAGACTACCGGTAGATATCCGCCGGTATAAAATACGTACAGCGCTTCACCCAGGGCGGACTTATAGCCGCCTTTACCGGCATTTGGGTTTACGATGAGCATTAACCTTTTCATGGCACTACCTCCTTCGATAGTCTGTTCCAATATAATAGTTCCCCTGCATATAAAATGTCAATCAAGAAGATGTTAATTTTTCTGGTAAAAACCCGCGGTGAACACAACTGTTCACCGCGGGTTAATCATACGTTTTTATCCGATTAGCACAGGCTGTCGCGTATCGTACGGATAAATTCAAAGCTGTCTACCGTCCTGACATGATCGCCCTCTGCCAAAGCGGCAAGGTCGCCGGTCATAATACCTTTCTCGATAGTGGCGAGCGTTGTGCTCTCAAGCTTTTTGGCAAAATCGATGAGCTTCGTATTTCCATCCAGTTCTCCGCGCTTACTGAGTGCGCCGGTCCAGGCAAAAATGGTGGCGACGGGGTTCGTACTTGTCATCCGGCCGGTCTCCTTATAGCGGTAAAAGTGGCGTGTCACCGTACCATGGGCCGCCTCATATTCAAAGTTGCCGTCCGGCGAAACAAGCACACTCGTCATCATCGCCAGAGAGCCGAAAGCCGTACTCACCATATCGCTCATAACGTCGCCGTCGTAATTCTTACATGCCCATAAGAAACCGCCCTCAGAACGGATAACGCGCGCGACGGCGTCGTCGATAAGCGTATAAAAGTATTTGAGTCCCGCTTTGGCGAATTTATCGGCATATTCCTCGTCGAAAACCTGCTGGAAGAGAATCTTGAAGGTCTGGTCGTATTGCTTTGAGATGGTGTCCTTTGTGGAGAACCAAACGTCCTGATTTGATGAAAGGCCAAACTCAAAGCAGGCACGGGCAAAAGAGAGGATTGAATTGTCGCGGTTGTGAACGCCCTGAATAACGCCGCTCCCTTTAAAATCGTGGATGGTCTCACGAAAAACCGTACCGTCTTTGCCGGTAAATACAAGCTCGGCCTTACCGGGACCGGGGACGCGGTATTCAACATTTTTATAAATATCGCCGTAAGCATGACGGGCAATGGTGATCGGCTTTTTCCAGGACTTCACCACCGGGTTTATGCGGCCGGTCATGATTGGCGTGCGAAAAACCGTACCGTCGAGTATCGAACGGATAGTGCCGTTTGGGCTTTTCCACATCTCGTGCAGATGGTACTCTTCTACGCGCTGAGCGTTTGGGGTTATGGTGGCACATTTTACGCCGACACGGTGACGTTTTATCGCTTCGCCGGCGGCGATGGTAATCTGATCGTTTGTCGCATCGCGGTTAGGCAAACTCAGGTCATAGTACTCGGTGTTGAGCTCGACGAAGGGAAAAATAAGCTCATCCTTGATAAGCTGCCAGAGGACGCGGGTCATCTCGTCGCCGTCCATTTCGACGATTGGGTTTTGCATTTTGATTTTTTCCATTAAAAATGACATTCCTTTCGAGTCTTGAAAACAAAGCAGCCATAAGATAGGCGGTTTTGCATCAGCAGCGGCTTTATTTTCCGCGTTGGGCGGCATAATAGTTCATCAGGCAGCCATGGAGGATGATTTCGCGTTCATCATCGGTCAGGGCGTCGAGCCGCAGCGTGAGGTGCGATACGTCGCCGGCGGCGGTGACGACGATTGCGGGGAAATCCGAGGCGCCGGACTTCAGCTTCTCACGCACGCCGGGGACATAGACGGTGTCGCCGGGAGCAAAGTCAAAGGGTGCCCCCGCATCGATCACGAAGGGAAGAATGCCCCAGTTGATGCAGTTCGAACGATAACGCTTGGTGGCATACTCATAGCAAATATTTGCGCTGCCGCCCAGAACACGCTGACAGGATGCCGCCTGCTCGCGCGCGGAGCCGTCGCCGGGCTTATTGGCAAAGATAACGGAGCCGATCGTGGCCTTCTCCATATCCTCCTTGGTCATGCCAGCTTTCTCCATAAAGCCGGCCAAGTCGGAGTAGTTGTCAGCTGCTCGCTTTGCCTCTAAGGCACGTATTTTCTCCGTACGCGGGACGTATTGCGGCTCCCGGCGGGACAGCGTAAAGGAGGCAAGCTTCATTGGGTTGGAGCGATAGGAAGAGGTCTCGCCCGACGGAATAAGCTCGTCCGTTGTCGTGACAGGATCGTGTATGACACAGGCCAGGTCCATGATTAAATTTTCACTCAATGCGGGAATGACGGGCCAATCCGCGATGTTGGGGCCGAACTTCAATTCAGCCGCAGGCTCCGGTTTGCCAAAACCGAAGTAGACGCGTTTATCGTAAACACTTTTGTCAAACTCGTATGTACTGGGGGCGGGGGCGGAATAATCGATTTCCGTCGCGGCGGTGAGCCTGCCGTGATTCCTGGCTGTTGCGGCTATGCTTCGGGCATCCATCAGCATAACGGCTGCAAGCTGCCCGTCGCCGGGCTTGGAGCCCTCACGGTTCGGGAAGTTCCGGGTGGTGTGGCGGATGGAAAGACCGTTGTTGGACGGGACGTCACCCGCGCCGAAGCAGGGCCCGCAGAAGCAGGGCTTAAAGAGCGCGCCGCTCTCCATGAGAACCTGCTGTACGCCGTCGCGTATGAGGCGAAGATTAACCGGCACGGAGGGAGGGTATACAGACAGCGAGAAATATCCGGCACCCACGTCATGGCCGCGCAATATCTCCGCCGCCTCGGCAATATTGTCATACATCCCGCCGGAGCAGCCGGCAATAATACCCTGATCAACATAGATCTCGCCGTTTACAAGTTTATCGACCAGTTTGAGCTCGACCTTACCGCCGAATTGCTCGTGGGCAACCTTTTCGGTGTGGCGCAGGATGTCGCCGGCATTTTTTCGCAGCTCGGCGATTGTGTAGGCCTCGGAAGGGTGGAACGGCATGGCCGCCATGGGTTCGACCGTACTCAGGTCAATGGTGATCATCGCGTCGTAGCATGCGCCCTCCTCCGGAGATAGCGGCGCATATTCATCCTTACGGCCGTGGACGGTGAGGTACTCACGTACCCTTTCGTCCGTCTCC
>JBFWKZ010000034.1:0-18183 GCA_050252415.1 Oscillospiraceae bacterium
AGCTAACCGCCGCCTTTCTCCGTCGAAGGCTGTGTCAGTTCTTCGTTCTTGAAAACGGCAGTCTGCTCTCGGCACAAAGCGAAAGCGCCGCCTCTGAGGATAACTCACCATATATTGTTGTGAAAAGCACCATGATCTCCCGCGAAAAACTTCTCACCGTCATGAGCAAAAACGGCGGCAGTAAATCGAAAACCGCCGAATCGCTCGGCATAAGCCGTACAAGTCTTTGGAAAGCCCTTAAAGAATTCAATATCCAATAAAAAAGTGCGCTGTGGAACGGTATGCTGTGAGTCCCGTTCCGCAGCGCGCTATTAATTTATCTGCAAAGGATGCCCGCCATTCGAGACGGCAGCCGGAGCGCATTATCATCTAAAATTTTTCAAAGAAATCCCGCCGAAATTCCGGCGGGATTTCTTCTAGAAAGCGGACCTAATCTGAAAAACAGTAGGCCGATTCGTTATGAACATCATAACCCTCGTTTTTAAGAGCATCGATGATTTGTTGCTTATGGTTGTGGCCAAAGGCCTCAAGCGTTATTTTGAGTTCGACCGCGCGCTGACGGTTAATGGAGACAAAGCGGTTGTGGTCAAGCTTGATCACACTGGCACGATTTTTGGCGATAATGTCCGCAACTCTGGCAAGTTCACCCGGTCGGTCGCGCAGCTGAAGCGAAATGGTAAACACCCTGCCGCGCTGAATGAGCCCATGCTCAACAAGGCTGTCCATGGTTATGATGTCCATATTGCCGCCGGAGAGGATAGATACGATATTCTTGTCCGTACAGTCAATATGCGAAAGCGCCGCAACGGTGAGAAGTCCCGCATTTTCAACGATCATCTTGTGTTTTTCCATCACGTCCAGAAAGGCCCCGACCAGCTCGGTATCTTCCACCGTAATGATATCGTCAAGGTTTTGCATGATATACGGCAAAACTTTATCGCCCACGGTGCGAACGGCAACGCCGTCCGCTATCGTATCGGCCGAGGGCAGGGTCACGACATGGCCGGCTTCCACCGCCGCCTTCATACTTGCCGCTGTTGCCGGCTCGACGCCGATAACCTTGACCTGTGGATTTAAAAGTTTTGTCAGCGTTGCCACACCGGAGGCGAGGCCGCCGCCCCCTATGGGGACAAGTATGATATCGACATCGGGCAAATCCTTGAAGATCTCATAGGCGATGGTCCCCTGTCCTGTCGCCACAGCGAGATCATTAAAAGGATGGACATAGGTAAGCCCCTCATTTTCAGCAATTTGTACGGCAATGGCGGCGCTGTCATCAAAACAGCTGCCGTCCAGAATCACGGTCGCACCATAATCCTTGGTGTTGTTTACCTTGACAAGCGGCGTCATCTCCGGCATAACGATCGTCGCATTCGTACCAAAAATCTTCGCGGCAAAGGCAACGCCCTGAGCGTGGTTGCCCGCCGATGCGGTGACAAGCCCCTTCGTCCTTTGCTCGTCTGTCAATGTGCTGACCTTAAAGCATGCGCCACGGACCTTATAGGCGCCCGTAAGCTGCATATTCTCTGGCTTAAAATAGATGTTTCCTCCGGTTTTGGCCGAAAAAAAGGGGCTTGCAACCAGATTTGTGGGCAGAAGTATGCCCTTCAAAAATTCACGCGCCGCCCGGAAATCACTCAGTGTCATCATGATTATTCTTCCCGCCCTTCATTCCCGAGTACGGACCGATATCTCTCCGGTATTGAGGCAGACCTCTGCCCCATCTTCATGGCGGACGATGAGACCGCCGCTGTCGTCGATTGCAATTGCCGTCGCCGGCGTTGCAACGCCGTTTTTAAAATAGTTGATCTTTTTACCCAGGACCAGGCTTTTTGAACGGTAGTCCTCCATGAAGTCCGTGCGTTCCTCTATACAGTCCATCAGTTCAGCGGCTATTCTGGCGATTAATAGGCTGCGGCTGACCCCGCCGCGCGGAAGCGTCCCGGCGACCTCACGCAGTTCCTCCGGAAACTCCCCGGTACCGCAGTTTAGGCCGATTCCGATAACGATATGCCTGACTCGTCCGGACTCCATATCCGTCACGCCTTCGGTGAGTATCCCGCAAATCTTTTTGCCGTCCAGATAGACGTCGTTGACCCATTTGATAAGCGGTTTCGCCTCGGTCAGCGCCTCGGCTGCACGGACGACGGCAACGGATGCCGCTGTCGTCAGTTTGACGGCGTCGGCAATTTCTGCATCGGTGCGAAAGGCGAGGCTCATATAAATGTTGCCTTCCGGAGAATAGAAGCTTCTGCCCAATCTGCCCTTACCCGCCGTCTGCTTTTCCGCAACGACAAGGGTATAGCCCGAGATACCCTCAGCGATAAGGCGTTTTGCCTCATTATTTGTCGAGCTTGTCTCGCGCAGGATGATAATTTCCGTATCTCGCCGCTCAGGCGGGAGTGCGGCACGAATGCTCTCGGCAGTAATGACGTCGCTCTCCCGTGAAAGAGAGTAGCCCAGTTTTGTGGACGAAGTTATCTGATGGCCCTCTTTCTTCAGGGTGTTAACCGACTTCCAAACCGCATTGCGCGAGACACCGAAGCGCTCAGAAAGTTCTTGACCCGACACTCTTTTCCCCCGATTTTGCTCAAGTTCTTTTAAAATATCACTTTTAAGCGACATGCTCTTCCTCCTCATAGCATAACGATCGTGACACCGTTGTTGTGCCGTTCAAGATCCGGGTCCCTGCGCAGCGCATCACAAAGCAAAAAAGCGCGGCGGGTATTCTCATCAAATATTGAAAAATTTTCACCGGGAATATAATCCCGGATACGTCCGCAGCGTTTTTCGTTCTCCAGATAGCGGCGCACTTCCGTTCTTATTTTCCCGCCCTTGCCCGAAGAGCCATAGCCGTGGATGAATTTTATCGCTGTACAGCCCCAACCGGCGCCGTTGCGTATGTTATATGTGACGCGTTTTATGGCGTCCGACGATGTCGGCATATCGAATTTGATATTGACCTCTCTCAGCGTAGTCACCGCGCCGCCTCCTCTTCAACGTGAATATCGTACTATAATTGCAGTGGATTTTCAATAAAAATTGGAAACAAAGGGCGTTTTATTTATATAAAATATCTCCAAGATTTCCCGACATAGGCTAAAAAATCAAATCAGTCCTGTTGATTTGAGAAAAATCATAAAAATATGCTCCGCAATAAAAAAACAGCCATCACGTGCGTACGGTGATGACTGTTTTGGCATATTGTAACGACTTCTTGTCAAAGGCGTAAAAATTTACCGGTGATCCGGAATATTTTACTGCTTGTTTGCGTTTATTTTTATGCCGGGGCCCATTGTGGAAGCGGTGACACAGGTCCTGATGTACTGACCTTTAGCCGCAGCGGGCTTTGCCTTAATGATAGCGCTGATGAGCGTGTTGTAGTTTTCCGAGAGCTTTTCAGCGCCGAAAGAGACCTTACCGATGGGGCAGTGGATGATATTGGTCTTATCGAGACGGTACTCGATCTTACCGGCCTTAACCTCAGCGATAGCCTGAGGAAGGTTTGGGGTAACCGTACCGGCCTTGGGGGAAGGCATGAGGCCCTTAGGGCCAAGAAGCTTACCAAGACGTCCGACAACACCCATCATATCGGGTGTCGCGATAACAACGTCGTAGTCAAAAAAGTTTTCGGTCTGGATCTTCTGGACCATGTCCTGCGCACCGACGTAATCGGCACCGGCATCCAGCGCCTCCTGCTGGCGCTCCTCTTTACAGAACACGAGAACCTTACGGGTCTTACCTGTTCCGTGGGGGAGAACGATGGCACCGCGGACCTGTTGGTCGGCGTGGCGGCTGTCGACACCGAGCTTGACATGCAGCTCGACGGTCTCATCAAATTTTGCCTTGGAAGTTTTTATAACGAGGTCAAAAGCCTCGGCAGGATCATAAAGAGCCTGTTTATCGATGAGCTTTGCGCTCTCTTTGTAATTCTTACCTCTGAACAATTTGTTTTTCCTCCTTGTAATGTGGTTCGTCGGATGACTGTCCCGGAATTGGAAACATATCCTCCCACGTAAAGGCAGCAAAAATTTGGTGCTGCTGCCTTAAGCCGCTTTTATTCAGCGGCGACAAGAACGCCCATACTGCGGCAGGTGCCGGCGATCATGCTCATCGCGGCTTCAATATCGCTGCAGTTGAGGTCGGGCATCTTCTGCTCAGCAATTCTACGGAGATCCTCACGGCTGATGGTGGCAACCTTATCGCGCTGTGGCACGCCGGAGGCGGTCTCAATGCCGCAAGCCTTCTTGATGAGGAGAGCGGCCGGGGGAGTTTTGGTAATAAATGTGAAGCTGCGGTCGGCGTAAACGGTGATGACAACAGGGATCATCATGCCCATATCACCTTTGGTACGCTCGTTGAAGTCCTTGGTAAACTGTGCGATGTTGACACCGTACTGACCAAGCGCAGGGCCGACAGGGGGGGCGGGAGTCGCCTTTCCTGCAGGAACCTGGAATCTAACATATCCAACTATTTTCTGTGCCATTTAAAAGCACCTCCTGATTATTCTGTTACGATTTCGACCTGATCGAGCTCAAGGTCGACCGGGGTCTCTCTCCCGAACATGGAGACAACCACGCGTACGCGGGACTTGTCCGGCTCCAGTTCATCCACGATGCCGAAAAATCCATCCAGCGGGCCGTCGACGACCTTAACTCTGTCGCCCAGCCCAAAGCCAACATTGATCTCACGGCGCTCGACACCCATATCGATGATCTCCTGCTCGGTAAGCGGGATCGCCTTACCGTCGGTACCGACAAAGCCGGTAACACCGCGGACATTGCGGACAAGATACCAGCTCTCATCCGTCATGACCATCTTGACGAGCACATAACCGGGGAAAGTCTTACGTTCGATTTCCTTATCGCCGTTGTCGGTATGCTCCATAACGGTCTCGACAGGGACGTTAACCTCAAGGATCAGATCCTGCATCTTTCGATTTTCAGCCGCCTTCAAAACTGCGGCGGCAACGGTATTTTCATAACCTGAGTATGTGTGCACCACATACCAATTAGCATTTTCCGCCATGATTTTTAACCTACGAGCGTAATAAGAGCCTGAACGCCGTTCTGGGCGATATGGTCAAACCCCCATATCACCAGAGAGGACACGGCCATTACGACGAGAACAACCAGGGTGTTATTCCACACCTGTGCCGGAGCAGGCCATACAACCTTCTTCAGCTCGCTCTTTAACTCGCGGAACCATTTTTCTACTCTTTGAAAGAAACTCAGTTTCTTTGGATTGTCGACTTTCTTCACGGCGGCGCGCTCCGACTTAGCGGGAGCGGTAGATTTCTTCTCTTCTGCCATTTTCACGCATCCTTTCTGAAAGTCTTATTTCGTTTCACTGTGTACGGTATGCTTGTGGCAGAAAGGACAATACTTCTTCAGCTCAAGACGATCCGGGGTATTCTTCTTATTCTTGACCGTATTGTAATTTCTCTGCTTGCACTCGTTGCACCTTAGGGTAACTTTGACTCTAGCGCCAACAGCCATTTTTCGGCACCTCCTTGTTATTTTCGCCCATAACGATGGGCTTTGTTGCCTCCCTGCGTTTGCCGCACATACCAAAATTTTGTGCATGCGGCGCGGTTACCGCGGCAGCGGTGAGCGCCTCGCGCTTTAATCGGTTCTTTGCATAGCAAAATAAGGCCTTACGGCCACAGGTGCATTTAATATATCATAGTACGAGACACAGGTCAACATATTTTTCAGATTTTTGTATTACAATGTAATGTCCGCCGAACAAACCGCAAATCGTGTAGACGTATTGGCATTATAAAATTTCGGTTAACTCAGCAGATATTAATGTCAGTACCATTCATTATCCGATATCAACACCCTCTTGCATATCGTATTCCCCAATGTTATAATGGCCTCACAAATACAAAGATATTTTTATTCCCGGAGTGTATAAACGTGACGATTGATGAAGCGCTGAATTACATACACAGCGTATCCTGGCTCGGCTCCGTCCCGGGGCTTGAAAGAATAACGGAGCTGCTTAACCGCATCGGCAATCCGCAGCATAAATGCCGCTTTGTCCACATTGCCGGTACCAACGGCAAAGGCTCCACCGCAGCTTCGCTGGCCAACATACTCACTAGGGCGGGTTATACCACCGGGCTCTGCACATCGCCGTATATCTTTCGTTTTAACGAGCGCATGCAGGTGAACGGGCAGGATATCACAGACGCCGAGCTGAGCGAAATAACCGAATTTATTAAGCCGCATGCCGACGCAATGGCACAAAGCCCAACGGAATTTGAGTTGGTATGCGCCATCACATTTGAGTATTTTGCCCGCAAACAATGTGACCTCGCCGTAGTTGAGGTCGGGATGGGCGGCAGACTGGACGCGACAAACGTTATCGACTTCCCGCTCTGTGCCGTCATTACCAACATCGGGCTGGACCACACCCGCGAACTGGGCGATACCGTCGAAAAGATCGCCCTGGAAAAAGCCGGCATCATAAAGCCGGGGTGCGACACCGTGCTGTACAGTCAGACGAAATCTGTTGAGGCGGTTATCGCATCCGTCTGTGCTAAAAAGAACAGTCCGCTTTTCATCACCGACCTGTCCGCTCTTGAGGTCACGCCGGGGACGATCGGCGGTCTTGATTTCACCTACAGGGGCAAACGCTATCGCACGCCGCTTCTGGGCGTACATCAGGCTAAAAACGCCGCCGTTGCGCTCGAAGTCGTCGAGCGTCTGCGCGCGCAGGGGTTCCATATCCCGGACAAAGCGGTGCAAAGCGGGCTTGAGAGCGTTGTCTGGCCCGCAAGATTTGAAATAATCGCTAAAAATCCATGGTTTGTGGTAGATGGAGGGCATAATCCCCAATGCGCCGAGACCGTGGCGGCAAATATCCGCGCGTATTTCCCCAATATGCACGTTGTGCTTCTCTCCGGTGTTCTGGCCGATAAGGACTATAACAGTCTTACAGACATTCTTGCCCCCGTGGCAAGCGAATTTGTCACTGTCACGCCGAACTCTCCTCGCGCGCTCTCCGCCGAGGATTACGCGAAGCATCTCAGGAAATACGGCAAGCCCGCGACAGCGTGCGGCAGCATACCCGAGGGCGTTGAGGCAGCGAGGCGGCTCGCTGGTCACGACGGGATGGTCTGTGCCGTCGGTTCACTGTACATGGCGGGCCCCATAAGGGATTGTTTTGGACTCGAATAGCCCAAAGCGGGGGGTCTCGGACCGAAAATCCACTTTAATTGTAAACGAGGTGATACAGACTTTCTTTTCATAAGAGAATGACAGAGTAGGAACGGCGCGTCAAGTGTCGGCGGATGGGAAGTTGCCGCCGGACGAAAGCCCAGACTTGGTGTTGGTCACACCGGAGTCTGACGCTGCGGTGCCGTATCCGCATCCGCTGCCACCGAAGGGAAGGTCTGTCTCTTCCTTTCGTGGCAACACATCAAATGATCGTGGATTTCCGCGAAAGGAGAATTGAATAATGAAGAAAATGAACGTTAGGATGCTAACGCAAATTTCCATGCTGATCGCGCTCCAGCTCGTTTTGAGCCGCTTTCTATCGATCAGTACCGACAGCCTGCGTATAGGCTTTGGCTTTGTGCCTATGGCGCTGTGCGGAATCATGTTTGGCCCCTATTGGGGCGCAATCGCCTATGCCCTTGCGGATATTATCGGCGCTATGCTGTTTTATGGCTCTTTAAACCCGCTCATCACCATCTCCGTTATGATTGCCGGTTTCTGCTATGGACTTTTCCTGCATAGGGAAAATGTGCGTTTTTTCCCGAATGTCGCCCTTGCGGTGTTCGCCAGCTGCATCATCTGCTCCGGGCTGATCACCACATTTGCCCTCTCATTGTACCTTGGCAATCCGTTTATCGTGCAGCTGACTATCCGCCTTCCGCAGATTCTAACGGCAGCAGTGGCCGAGGGCGCCGTTATCCCCATTCTGCTGCAGCTGAATAAATCCCTTGTCAAGCACGGGCTTGCGGCAACGTATTAAGGAGAACCTATGCGAGTTATGGCAATAGACTATGGCGACGCCCGTATCGGTATCGCCGTCTCCGACCTCAGCGGCAGCATCTGCGGCGACGCATGGACACTCAATGAGTGGAACATGGAGAGAGCCGCCGCCGCCATTGCCAAAGAGGCACGCGAGCGCGAGATATCTGAGCTCGTCCTTGGACTTCCCAAAAACATGGACGGTACAGAGGGACCGAGAGCGGAAAAGAGCCGTGAGTTTGCCGCCATACTCGAGAGTGCCGGCGCTCCGCCCGTCGTCCTCTGGGACGAAAGGCGCACAACGATAGATGCGCACAGAATACTCCATACCCAGGGACTTCCCATGAAAAAGCATCGCGCCAAGGTGGACGCCGTGGCCGCATCGCTTATTTTAGAGGGTTATCTGGGTACAAAAAATAAATAAAGAATAAAAAAACATATGAGGGGTACTGTGTACCCCTCATATCAGGCAATGAGCGAACTTGCTTTCTATGTAGACAAAAGGCTGTGCCTTTTTCTCACATTTTTTTTATTATAACTCGCACTCCGCGTGGCGGGTGGCGTGACAGCTCATATTGACAACGCAGGGCATGCCTGCGATATGCGTTGGGTAGGTCTCGATATTTACAGCCAGCGCCGTTGTGCGTCCGCCAAAGCCCTGGGGGCCGAGGCCGAGGTCGTTTACACGCCTGAGCGCCTCGCGCTCAAGGTCCTCATAAAACTTATCCGGATTTCGCTTGTCCATTGGTCTTATCAGCGCGCGTTTAGCAAGCAGAGCCGCCTTCTCTATCGTGCCGCCGAGGCCGACGCCCATGATAATGGGCGGGCAAGGGTTTGAACCCGCTTTGTCCGCCGTCTCAACAATAAAATCGATGACATCCGATTTGTCTGCCGAGGGCAGAAAAAGCTTCATTGCGCTCATATTCTCGCTGCCGAAGCCCTTTGGGGCAACGGTGAGATGGATTTTGTTCCCGGCAACAATGCGCAGGTGAATGACGGCAGGCGTGTTATCTCCGGTGTTCACGCGGCGCAGCGGATCCTCGACGATGGATTTTCGCAGCGTCACATAACCGCGGCGCACCCCCTCGTTCACCGCATCCTCAAACAGCCCGCCTATAATATGTACGTCCTGTCCGATATCGGCAAAGACCACCGCCATGCCGGTATCCTGGCAGATGGGCAGCTTATTGAGTCCCGCGTAAGTATAGTTTTCCACCAAATCCTGAAGCACCCCAAGTCCGGCCGGAGACTCCTCGGTGTCGAGCGCGCATTCGATGAGCATTGCCGTCTCCGGCGGGAGGATGGTGCACGCCGTAACGCACAATTTTTCGATTGCGTTTGTAATTTCGGCACAGTTAATTTCTCTCATGTTAATTTAGCCATCCCTTTCGACAAAACTAGTGCCCCTTCGCTCTTTACAAATTTGGGGCCGAGTTGTATTATTTAAGCACAGCTTATCCAATTGGTCAAAAACCAAGCCAGTCAGGATTGGCGGAGACCCAGCTCATATCTTTATCCCACAACCCTGTTTTAGCGGATCGCCAAAAGCGGTCCGCACTTTTTTTCCGAAAAAATCTTCGGCCCCTGCCGAGGTTTCAAGCGGCATGGTTGTCCCGATACGGCAGAAAAACCCAGCAAGGCAGGAGCGTCTTAAAGTTATCCTTTCTGTCCGTTTTCCTGACGCGCCATATTCTCCACAACGATATCATAGATATCCCCCAGCGAGGCACAATATTCCAGCAGCTTCCAGGGAACGTTGGTGTGAAAATGAATTTTTATAAGGTCCTCATCGCCCACCACCATCAGGCAATCACCCGCAATATTTTGAATAATGTCGTCATGGATATCATCTTCCGACAGGGCTTCCCCCTCAATCAGAAGTTGAGTGTCAAAGCGGTATTCAAGCATCATTCTTCTCCCTTGCTTAGTCTTTTAAAAATCAGATCATTTCCCACATGTGTTGTTTATCTCTCAGAGCGCATATGGAAAATCGTATCTTGCCCGTCATTTGGACGATAGGTATTGATAGGCAACCATAAGTACGATTTGTATGACGAGTATCGCCGGTAGTCCATACCGGAAATACCAGTGCCGCGTCTTATGGTGAAACGTATACATTCCCGCAATGGCGCCGATACTGCCGCCCAGAACGGCAAAAAGGAAAAGCATCTTTTCACTTATCCGCCTACCGCCGCGTTTCGCCTGAAGCTTATCGTAACCCATGGCGATATATGCCACAAGCATCATCGTAGCGATCCAGATAACCGGCAAATTCTCAATAAAATCCATCGATTATTTTGCTCCTTTGCCGCGCTTTTGGGCTTTAGGCTTTGCCCAACCCTTGCCGCGCTTTTGGCGCTGCCTTTTTGGCGGCTCTTCCCGAACCTGTTCGGCATGCGGCTTTGGGGGCCGGTTCGGGCGTATCAGGCATTCCTTTCCAAAGCCGATGAGGTCCTCGCGGTGCGTCTCGTGCAGTGCCTCCATGATAAGTCTGCGATTTTCCGGACGCCGCCACTGCAAAAGCGCGCGCTGCATGGCCTTTTCCCTTGGCGTTTTCGGTACGTAAACAGCCTTCATCGTAAAAGGGTCGATCTCAGTGTAGTACATGCAGGTGGATATGGTTCCCGGCGTTGGGTAAAAATCCTGTACCTGTTCCGGCTGCCGTCCCATGCGGTTTAAATACTCCGCCAACGCCACCGCATCATTGAGCGTACAGCCGGGGTGGGAAGACATGAGGTAAGGAACAATATATTGTTCCTTACCATATTTTTGATTCAGGCGGCGGTAGCGCTCAACAAATCTCTCATAGGCCTCGACATGCGGTTTTCCCATATAGTCGAGTACGGCGTTCACACAGTGCTCCGGTGCCACCTTAAGCTGGCCGGAGACATGATAATTTACAAGTTCGGAGAAGAATTCACCGCTCTTATCGCAGAGCATATAGTCAAAACGTATACCGCTGCGCACGAAGACTCGCTTGACGCCGGGAATACTTCTCAGCCTGCGCAAAAGGCGCAGATAATCTGAGTGATCGGCATCAAGATTTTTGCAGGGCTCCGGCGCCAAGCATTTGCGTCCGGGGCACAGCCCGTTTTTCATCTGATTCTTACAGGCAGGGTGGCGGAAGTTTGCGGTCGGACCTCCTACGTCGCTGACATAACCTTTCCACAGCGGATGGCTGGTCATTGCCTCGACCTCGGCGGCTACGCTGTCGTGGCTGCGCGAGGTGACGATCCTGCCCTGATGAAAAGCCAACGCGCAGAAATTGCACGCGCCGAAGCAGCCTCGGTTATGAATGACGGAAAACCGGACCTCTTCGATCGCCGGCACTCCGCCGAGCGCATCATATTCTGGGTGCGGCTCTCGTGTATACGGCAGAGCGGCGATTTCATCGAGCTGCGCGGTCCCAAGCGGCATTGCGGGCGGATTGACGATCAGACAACGCTCCCCCTCCTGCTGAATTAAGGCATGGCCCCGTATCGGGTCGTGTTCTTCATACTCGATACGCGTGGCTTCGGCATAAAAGCGCCGCGACTCCGTTACCTGCTCGTAGCTCGGCAGCACTATCGGCTCTTCAAATGCACAGTCGTCCGGCGACGCCGCCATAAACGCCGTGCCTCGGATATCGTGCATACCGGAGATGGGCTGCTTTTTCTTTAACCTGCGGGCGAGCTCACGTGTCGCCCACTCGCCCATTCCGTAGACCAAAAGGTCCGCACCGGAGTCGGAGAGAATCCCGTGCCGTACTTTATCGTCCCAATAGTCGTAGTGGGCAAAGCGGCGAAGAGACGCTTCCAGTCCGCCGATAATGATGGGCATGTCGCCGCCAAACGCCTCGCGTGCCCTATTGGCATATACGATCGTCGTCCTGTCCGGGCGCAGACCCGCTCTTTTGCCGGGCGAATAAAAGTCCTCACTGCGCAGTTTTTTGGCCGCCGTGTATTTGGCCACCATGCTGTCCAGGTTTCCGGCGCCGATGAGCACGCCGAGGCGGGGCTTACCCATGCCCTCGAACACCGCCGGCGAATGCCAATCCGGCTGGGCGAGTACCGCAACGCGAAAGCCGTCCGCTTCCAGGCAGCGGGATATCACCGCGGTACCAAAGCTCGGATGGTCGACATAGGCGTCACCGGTCACGACCAGAAAATCATACCAGTACCAGCCGCGTTCGATCATATCTTCTTTTGAAACAGGGAGAAAATCCCATTTATCCATATCTATTTTCCTTTAATAATGAATGCGTCCGCGATACCAGCCGCTGACGCCGTTTTTCTTGCAGAGGGACCCGCGAGAGGTAACCGCCACAATTGAGAGGGTGTCGCCCGGAAGGACGGGCAATTCATAATCCGTACAGTCGTTACAAGAGAGCTCTCCGTTCTCTTCCCGAAGGTATTTTGTCAAAATATCCATGACATATCCGGTACGGACATGCCGGCACCGCGAAAACTCCGTACCGCTCTCCAGCAGCTCGACACGGTTATCGCCCCAACGAATGTAATACGACCGTTTCGACGCCGTCTGCCCGTCCAGCGCGGTTGCCGCCGGGAAAGCGTCATAATAAGCACAGCCGAAATCTTCGCTGCCGTCATGCGGGATAATGAGGGCGTTTAGCTGTCCGTCGTCTTTTAAGACACAGCCGCCGTCAATGCTGATGATTTTGCGGTCACGCAGAATGATCGGGTTTGCATCGGTGATGTTCTCATGGTAGAACACAACAGGCCAATGTCCAACGATCATCCACTTATCAAAGCTCAGCCCCTGACTGAGAAAATTGTCATTTTTCATGACGCTGTACGGGTTTGCCGCCTCGATGCTGTGCGCGGAGACGCCGCCGTGGACAAAGGTATAGTGCCTTGTCTCTATGATGACCGGCAAATCGCGCAAAAATGCCATCTCGCGGTCAAAATGGGCTGTTAATAACGCTTTGACCGCGCGCATATCCGTATCGGCCTTTACTTCCAGGCCTTGCGTCCGGCACATCTGTCTCAGCAGGGCGTTTTTTCGCGGCAGCATATAGCGCAGGGCATAGCCGTCGATCGCGCCGGCGCGGTCGAGCACCTCATGCCATCCGTCACAGTTTCCGCGAAGCGCGAGCACATTGCCCTGTGAGGACATTTTCATGATGAGCCGCAGCAGTTCAAGGCTGTTTTCACCTTTTTCCAAAAAATCGCCGTCTATGATGAGCAAGTCATCGTCACAGAAACCGACTTTGTGAAGAATGCCTTGAAAATACGGCAGGTTGCCGTGAATATCAGAGACAACGATGATGCGTCGCTCCTGCGGCAGGTCAAAATATAATATGGGTCGCCTCAAGGCAGCACCTTCTCCATTGTACGCAGAATCCCAAGTATCCCCATATTTTCATCAATCTGATGAAAACCAAAATGGCGGTAGAAGCCATACGCATGGTCGTTGCAGTCCGCAACATGCAGGCGAAGCTTGTTCATTCGGTTTTCATGGGCTATGGTGACGGCATGCCCGATGAGCTGAGCGCCGTAACCAATCCCCCTGTGCCCTTTATCAAGGTAACACAGGCTTATCCAACCATAACCCTCCCTTTCACCGCGCTGGACATCCAGCTCGACAATGCCGATCGGCTCGCTGCCGGAGATGACCTTGACAAGGCATCCCTCTTCGCAGGCATGGCGCTTGGCATTGATGATATAAGCGTTCCTGTCAAACCCGGCGAGCGTGCCATGTATGGTATGCCACGCGTCGGCATAGCAGTCGGCATAGAAGCCAGCCTCTTTTTTGATATCCAGCGGGGCGAAGCGAAGATTATTCTTGTCTCTTCCCGACTCCTTCTTCCACCAGGTCTGATGGGCAAAGGTACTGTTCGAGTCGTCCAGGTGGCTGTTGTCATTGCGATACTCAGGCGTTAAAATCCCGTTATCCCAGGTATATAGGCTGACACAGGTGTTGTCCCCGTGCGGGATAGAAGCGACATCGCGGGACGGTACGCCCATAACGCGGCAATGAAGCGCGCGTATCGCCATACCATGGCTGAAAAGGGCTATGGTTTGCCCGTCATGCTTTCGGGCCAGGTCATTCACCACCGCGAGCATGCGGTCTTCCAGGTGCCGGAAGCTCTCGCTGCCCTCAACATGCCAATTGTCGGGGTCGCTGCTGAAGAAGGCAAGCTGATCCGGCCAACGGAGCTCAACATCTCCCCAGGTCATGTTTTCCCATATGCCCATACCGACCTCTTTGAGACGGGGATCGATATTTATGGGCAAGTCATGGTATTTTGATATGGCGCCGGCGGTCGCCTGTGTTCGTGACAGATCACTGGCGTATATGGCGTCGATATGGATATCCTTAAAACGCTCGGCAAGCGCTTCGATCTGCCTTTTGCCGCGCGCCGTTATTTTCCCGTCAAAATGTCCCTGTACACGGCGGTAAAGGTTGCCCTCCGCCTCCGCGTGACGAATAATGTATACTGTGGTCATAAACGCTATTTCTCCTTTACTTTGGAAAAAGCGCCGTCGAATAACGGCGCTAAATGTCAGTCTTTCAGTTCAAGCACCCTTGAAAGGCTTTCCCCTATCACCGTATTGTAAGATGCAAGGTCGTCACGGATTTTTTCGCGGCGCTGTGCGGAGCTGAGCGCTGCGGGTATATCCTCGGTGCCGGGGATGCCGGGGTTATACTTTTCCAGATTCGGGGAAATAAAAATTTGAAGCCCTAAGGCTTTGGCCTCCAATATGACGATACCTTGCCCTTCATATCGGCTTGTGAGGACGAAGCCGTCCATCCTTTCGAGATAATTAAAGGGATTCGCCTGATTGCCCAGCAGCGTAACCATGTCGCAAAGTCCCAGTGCCTTAATCTGATGCTCAAGCTTTTCGCGCTCGGGCCCGTCGCCGATGAGATAAAAATGCAGGTCGTCCCGGCGTGTCTTCACCTCGGCGAGCATAGCCATCAGCATATCGTAGCCCTTTTGATGGCATAGCCTGCCCACAGAGCAGAGGTTATATCTGGTGGGGTCCACTTCAAACCCCGGGAGGGGCTTTTCCGCCTTTCGAAATATTTCCCCCGTGTCCACATGGTTGGGGATGGGGGTGATCTCCCGGTCGGTGATGCCGGAAACGCGGCGGAACCCATCTATAATACCCGGAGACACGGCGCAGAACTCATCGAAGTAACGCAGCTTGCTTTTGAAAAAATGCCACAATACGCGGTATTTTATCTCGTTGCGGAGCTTAATCTCCACGTCGTTATGAATCCACATCACGCGTTTTTTGGCATTGGTCTGGATCGCTCCGATGGCGCACTCGTTGCGGTAGCTATTGAAATCAATGGCAACGTCATAGGCCTTATCGGGCAGGTCTATATGGGTACAGCGGCGCAAGATATTGAAATATACCAGGCGGTTGAGCCAGAAATACGGCTTTAAAAATATAATATTCAGATTTTTATGCTTGGGCAGGTCAAAAAAACATTTATCGTCAAACAAATAGAGGTCGACCTCACATTGGGAATAATCTATCTCATTGAGAATGTTGATAAGCGCTTTTTGTATGCCGCCGACGCGCAAATCGCATTGAAATATGGCGATTGATTTCATTTATCCTCGTCCTTCGGAAAAACTTGACCTAATATAAATAGAATTGTATAATACTTTCATAATTTTTGCAAGGGAGACTTGAGTTTGGCTGGTAACGAGCGCATAAATAAGAATAAACGCCACGGCGTACTCATATGCGGCTCATACGGACATGGCAATGCCGGGGATGAGGCGATACTCGAGGCAATCGTCGAGTCATTTCGCACCGCTGCGCCGGGTCTCCCCATCACCGTCATGTCACGAAGGCCGAAGGAGACGGCAAAGTTAAGAGGCGTAAAGGCAATCTATAAGTTTAATCCCGTGGCAATGTTGCGTGAAATGCTGAGCGCGCGGCTCTATCTGAACGGGGGCGGCAGTCTGATCCAGGATGTAACCAGCAGCCGCAGTCTTTACTACTATCTTTTCACTATTATGGCGGCAAAAATTCTCGGCTGTCGTGTCATTATGTACGGCTGCGGAATTGGCCCTGTGAGAAGGCCGCAAAACCGCCGTATTGCCCGCGATATCATAGACCGTTTTGCCGACACAATAACCCTGCGCGAGGACGACAGTCTGCGCGAACTGATAAATTTTGGCATACACCGCCCAAAAATGCTCGTTACGTCCGATCCGGCGCTGGCTCTGCCGCCCGCGCCCAACGCAGAGGTGGATACCTGTATGGACACTCTGGGCCTTGATCTCCGGGGAGAATATCTCTGCATTGTACCGCGCAAATGGCAGGGCTTTGAGAAAAAGGCCAGAGACTTTGCCGAATGTGCCGACAGCATTGCGCAAAAATTTGGACTTGAAACGGTGTTTCTCTCCATTGATCATAAAAACGATGCGCTTGCCGCTGAACTGATAGCCGTCCATATGAAATCGCCTTATCACATCATACGGGATGTTTTACCTTCGCGGCTCAATATCGGCATACTGGCTCGAATGCGCGCCGTCATTTCAATGCGGCTGCATGGGCTTATCTTCGCCGCCGGGCAGGGTGTGCCGCTGGTCGGCGTATCCTACGACCCAAAGGTAACGGCCTTTTTGCGCTGCATTGGGCAGGACAATTTCGCCGAGCTAAGCGAGCTGACCTCAAAATCGCTTATTACGATGACGGAAAACGCCCTTGCCATGCCGAGGAACCAGCTTGAGGTTCAAGTCCGGCGTCTGCGCGATCTTGAGAGTATGAATCTGCAATCCGCTTTGGATCTGTTAAAAATAGAAAGGGAGTGCTGATATGGTAAAAACAGCGGTTCTGGTCTCCGGCGGGGGCAAAAATCTTCAGGCAATCATTGACAGTCGGCTTTTTGGCGAGATTCCGGACTGTGATCTTGCCGCCGTTATCTCCTCATCTCCGGAGGCCTACGCTCTCACTCGGGCGCGAAGTGCGGGAATTGAAACTGTGGTGGTGGACCGGGATGTTTTTGCCAATAATCAAAGTTTCTGTGAAGCGATATTGCATAACCTGCGTGACCTGGATATAGAGCTTGTCGTTCTCGCCGGCTTTACATATATTCTCGAACCTCCGGTCATACGGCAGTATAAAAACCGCATAATAAACATCCACCCATCTCTCCTGCCATCATTCGCCTCACCCGGCGCAAAGGGCTACATCCCACACGAACAGGTCATTGCCGCCGGCGTACGCGTCACCGGGGCGACGGCTTATTTTGTGACTGATAAAATCAACAACGGTCCTATAATCCTGCAGCAGGCAGTCGAGGTCATGCAGGACGACACGCCGCAGACGCTGCAGCGCCGTGTTATGGAAGAGGCGGAATGGAGCATTCTTCCCCGCGCCGTCGCACTCTATTGCGCCGGAATGTTAACCGTCGAAAAAGACCGTGTAAAAATTGAAGAAAGTAAGGAAAAAATGTGCAATTTGTCCTAAATTGCTTGACAAATTAGGAGAAAATGGTATTGTAAAAATGTTAATATTTTAATTAGTGGAGGAATTTCTATGTCTGATAAGACGATTGTTATCGAGGGTTCCGGACGTCATGTGCATGTCACCCGCGAGCACCTTGATATTTTATTTGGTAAGGGCTATGAGCTTGAAGCAAAAAAAATGCTCAGCCAGCCCGGCCAGTTCGCCAGCAATTCCAAGGTCGATATTACCGGCCCTAAGGGCTCCATCAAGGGGATCTCTATTTTGGGTCCCTGCCGTAAGGAAACTCAGATTGAACTGAGCTTTACCGACGCCCGTGTCGTCGGTTTGAGCTGCCCCGTACGTGAGAGCGGCGTCCTTGCCGGCTCACCCGGCTGCACCATCACCGGACCCAACGGCAGCATCGAGCTGACACAGGGCTGCATTATTGCAAAGCGCCACGTCCACCTGACACCCGAGGATGCCGAGAAATTCGGCGTCAAGGACAAGGAAATCGTTCAGGTTCAGGTTGGCGGCGAGCGCGCCCTGATTTTCGATGAGGTCATCTGCCGCGTCAGTCAAAACTATGCCACCTTCATGCATGTGGACTATGACGAGATAAATGCCGCCGCCCTGTTCGGCAAGGCCCCCACAGGAATAAGTATTAAAAAGTAAAACGCTTTTTGCGGGTATGAGCCCGGATACAAAAACGGTTCCCTTCCGGGAACCGTTTTTGGTACCTCTCAGTACTCATCTGGAACGACTGGGACTGAGTGTTCCACGAC
>JBFWKZ010000035.1:0-18043 GCA_050252415.1 Oscillospiraceae bacterium
TATGGATTACCTCGGGTATCATTGACGGCCGTCAGGACGAGGTCGCGTCGTCAATAGAAAATGCCGGATTTAAAATAATCGCCCACCATGTTCAGGAAGAATGGCATTGCTTTGTAGCAAAACTGAATTAAATAAATAGAGTGATACGCTTTAGCGTATCACTCTATTTATTTTATAATGTCGTTTAAGCCTGCGTCTTACACCATTCTCTTTAGTGCGATGCGTGCTTTTTTATAAAGGTATCGCGACTTCGCCTTTTTCCTGCCTTTGGCATATGCCCTATCGATCTCATCGGCATACTTAACAGGATCAGCCTCATATTTTTCAGCAAGGGGCCTGAGGGACTTATATTGCAGAAGATAAGTCAGTTCGTACCACAGACGGCTCTCCAAGCTGTTCTCGCATTTCCAGTATGTCTTAAACTGGTCCTCCATGGGGGCAAACATGATGTTATCCATCTCTTCAGCAGTAAAATAGCCCGCCTCTACCGCCATGGGGACAATATCGGTGCCGGGCAGGAAATTCAGTCCATGGAGCTGAAGCTCAAACCGGCCGTGCAGCCGTTTTGCCAAGAAATAGGTCTCCCTCAAATCTTCAAGCGTCTCAAACGGATGCTGGAGCATAAAGTCATAGCTGGCCCAAAATACGCCGGACGCGGCAATGGCCCGGGTCGCCTCGACGATCTCCTCCTGGGTCTCCTTGCGGTGAAAAACGTCACGGCGGATATGCGGAGAACCGGACTGGATGCCCATGATGACCTCCATAAGTCCCGCCGAAACAAGTTTTTTGAGCGTAGGCTCATCCACCATACTGGGGTGGCTCCAGATCGTAAAAGGGAGTTTAATATGTTTTTTATATTCCCTGACAAACTCATCCACCCACTCCTTCTTCCGTGGAAAAACCTCATCATAAAAGTGGATGAAAACCAGCCGCCTGCATTGTTTTTTTGCCTCGATAAGCTCGGTTATGACGGATTCGACACTGCGAAAACGCACGGGCGGCGTCCCTCCCGGCAGGAGCTTTCGAAGATTGGAGCAGCAGCAATAGGAGCAGGTAAAGGGGCACCCGCGCGACGCAATCGTCTCATAACTTAGCGTGCTGAGCTGAGGATCACCCTCTATCAATTTGTCGTTTTCGATGAAGCATGCGTTCAGACTGTTGATAACGGGGGCTCCATATCCGTCCAGATCTGTCAGCACATCACCGATGTCGTTAACAACGGTCTGGCCATCCTGCCTATATCCGATCGAAGGAATCGCACGGTAATCGGTCTTATCAATAATCGAATCGGCAAGACGGACGATCGCCGCCTCACCATCCGTACGAATACAGAAATCCGCTCCCCTTTCGAGGAAATAGTTTGGGAACATACTGGTAAACGCTCCGCCGCAAACCACCGGAATATTAAACTCCGCCTTGACCCTCTCAAGGACGGCATTGACCGTGTCGAGATACATTGAGCTCATGACCGACAGGCCTACCAGCATGGGCTGAGTCTGCCGGATTTTTTCACCAAGCAGCGCAAGTTCCGCTTCCGTCGTCTTTTTCGGACGGACACTGTTAAAGTCCTTGTAAAATATGGTTACAACCTCATATCCGCCATTTTCCAACGCCGTCTCAAGGTATCTGACACCCTGTGCCTTTATGTTATAAAATGCTACGAGCAGCACTTTGCCCCTGCTTTTTGCCATCTTTTGTTCCTCCGGATATGCCCAAATTTAGTATGCTGTTTTTTTGATTATATCCCTTAAAAATGGAAATATCAACAAAAACAGCGATTTAATCGCACTAGGCCTCATTTGTAAAAGGAACTGCTCAGGTCTGATGGCTCTCTCTTCATGCCACGCCGGTTTTTTGCCATAAGCCCATTATTTTTGCGAAGAATCGATTTGCAGGACGAAAAAAATTTTCCTCAGTCACACACCCTCATTTTACAAACAAGGCCTAGTTAAGCTTCAGCAGCGGCGAAACCCGGCGGATAACAATGAGGGCGAGCGCCATTTTGGCAAGATCCGGGATAATAAACGGGAAAACACACCATCCAAGTACGGTCATGAGTCCCACCGCTCCGCTTGATGCGGCATAAACCATGATAAACCAGGCGGAGCCAAATGCGTAACAGATCATGATACCAACCACCATAGATAAAAACAGCGCCTTCATGCTGCCTTTATAGCGGCGAGCTGTCCAACCCTCGATCAGCGCCAGGAAAATAAATCCGACGATATAGCCCCCCGTCTTGCCAAGAAGTATCCCGATTCCACCGGTAAAGTTTGAAAACACGGGCAGACCCACGGCCCCCAGCAGCATATAGACAAGTATCGAAATCGAGCTGCGTTTTGGGCCTAATAGTCCTGCGGCGACGAATACGCCAAAGGTCTGCATGGTAAACGGCACGGCGGTCGGAATGCTTATCCACGCACATATGGCAATAAGCGCCGCCATGAGTGAAATATAGGCGATATCAGTCGTTTTTAACCTGGTTCTGGCATACATAATCTTTTCCCCTTTTAGCGTTTTACGTCCTGATTAAACCATATTTTCGCTCTATTGTCAACCAAATTTTAAATTAAGGTGACAATAATTTATGCTATTGACAATTTTATTCTTTGATGTTATAATTTCAAAGCTTGCGGGTGTAGTTCAATGGTAGAACACCAGCCTTCCAAGCTGGATACGTGGGTTCGATTCCCATCACCCGCTCCAAACGTGAATTCGCAGGGTTCACAATTTAACAGAGTTCCCGTATTCAATATGCGCCAGTAGCTCAGTTGGATAGAGCAACTGCCTTCTAAGCAGTAGGCCAGGGGTTCGAGTCCCTTCTGGCGTGCCATGAGCCTTTGAGTTTGCAAGGCACAAAAATTTTATGTGGTGGGTGTAGCTCAGGTGGTTAGAGCGCCAGATTGTGGCTCTGGAGGCCGTCGGTTCGAGTCCGATCATCCACCCCATCCATCTATCCCCCATAGGGGTGTAGCCAAGCGGTAAGGCACGGGACTTTGACTCCCGCATTCGCTGGTTCGAGTCCAGCCATCCCTGCCATATGACCCAGTAGCTCAGTCGGCAGAGCACCTGCCTTTTAAGCAGGGTGTCCGGAGTTCGAATCTCCGCTGGGTCACCACATCGGAGCAAGCTTTATATCGCTTGCTCCGGCTTTTTTATTTGTCCATACGTATACAGGCACTTTTTGCATCTCTTCAAACAAGAAATCACATTTCCCGGACACAACGTCTCCAGGAAAGCAGCGAAAATGGTCCGCGATCTCCTGTTATCATGAAATAAACGATTCAAATAAAAAATGGGCAGCCATGCTTGATGGCTGCCTATTTTTATAGATTAAATTTCTTATAGAATACCGGCAAAAACCAATGCAGCTGCGATGGCGAAGGCGATCAGGCCGCATATCGAACCCATCAGAGTGATATATTTCAGGCCCTGCTTGGTATTGAGATTAAACAGAGAAGTCGCGATCCAAAATCCGCTGTCGCTGACATGGGAACCAATCATGGTACCGGTACCGATCAGGACCGCGCAGGTGACGGGGGACAGGCCCAAAGTGGCGATCATCGGTGCGCAGAGGCCTGCGGCGGTCATACCGGCGGTGGTTCTGGAACCAACGGCGATCATCATGATAGCGCCGATAATGAACGGCACCAGGAATCCCGGGAAATTGGCGCTGGCAATCGCAGTGCCCAGTTCACTTACGCCTTCATAGCCTTTGATGATCGAGCTGAAACCACCGCCCATAGCTGTGATCAGCAGGGGGAGAAGAGCAACCTGGAGCGCCTCAACGATCCAGCTGTTGGTCATAACCTTAAACAAACTGCGCTCATGGTCTCCGGTGCTGCGATTATAGTTTTCCAAGACCTTATCCTTGTTTGATGCGCCGAGGCAAAAAGTGATCAGAACACCGATAAACAGGGCAATATTGCGGTTGCCGAGCGTATCCATAACGACACGGGCGGTACTTCCTTCTGCCAAATTCATATCGGCAAAGGAAGCCATTGCAATCAGAATGACAGGAACAAGAATGGGGGCCATTGCCGCCAAAACGCCGGGCAGCCCCGGTTCTTTAATAAGCAGGTTGCGATAGTCTGTATTATCGACTTCTTCCACGCCGATAACATAGTCTTCCCGGGGCACGATGCTCTCCCTGGCAACCCATTTACGTGTAAGAAGCCAAGTGATGATGTAAGCGGCAAAAGAAATGATGATGCCCCATAGGATGACCATGCCGAGATCAGCGCCCAGAAGAACGGCGACGGCCAGAATACCCGGAGTTGGGGGGACCATTGAATGCGTAAGGGAAGATGCCAGGCAGGTGTAGGAAGTCATAGTGGACATAGAACGCTTGTCCCGCTTTGAGATCACAGAGGCAATCGGCGCCATCAGGACCTGGGTTATATCGCCAAAAACGGGGATAGACATGACATAACTTGCCATACCGGTTGAGAGCTCCAGGTTCTTACCGCGGAACAACCGGATAAAGAAGTTAACCATGGACTTGGCAGAGCCGGAATCACGAATTCCCTCTGCGATAATTGAGCCAAAGATGATAGTGCAGCCAATGGCGCCCAAAGTACCGCCAAAGCCGTTGGTAAAGGTTGTAATCGTATCAGAAACGCTGTATCCCATACCGATGCCGGCAATCATACCGCCGACAAATAAGGATAGAACGGGGTGGATATTTAACTTGACAATCATGAAAATCAATACCGCAACAGCAATAATGATCGCTATGATAAATTGTGTCATATCATTCCATCTCCTATTTTAATGTCTGTGGATTAACCACATTGTATGGTTTCTCTCCCTCCAAAACGCCGACGATACCACTCAAGGCTTCCTTTGCCATGCCAAGTCTGGCCTTCATAGTGCAGCTGGCCGCATGCGGCGTCAAAACAACATTGTCAAGCTCTTTCAGCTCCGGTGTGACATTGGGCTCAAATTCGTAAACATCAAGTCCAGCACCCTTGATAATACCTTCCTTCAGCGCAGTTACCAGATCTGCTTCATTTACGATTG
Source organism: Oscillospiraceae bacterium (assembly GCA_050252415.1). Classification (GTDB taxonomy): domain Bacteria; phylum Bacillota; class Clostridia; order Oscillospirales; family Oscillospiraceae; genus Heteroscillospira. The sequence goes on from JBFWKZ010000035.1 coordinate 5,023, forward strand.
GCCCCCTGGCACAATTGATGAGATAGGCGCCTTTTCTCATTTTATTAAAGGTTTCCAAATTGAAAAGGTGACGGTTTTCAGGGATATACGGCATGTGTAAGGTGACACAATCCGCCGTCTTAAGTACGTCGTCGAATTCCATATAAGTTATGCCGAACGCCTCTTCAACTTCGGGTTTTGCACGGAATTTATCGTAGTAGACAACTTTCATACCCAAGCCCTGCGCCTTTTGGCAGACCAATTTGCCAATGCGCCCAAAGCCCATAATGCCCAAGGTGCGGTCGGTAATCTCGCAGTTGCGGTCTGAGAACATCGGCGCGTTCCAGATATCGTTCCGAACCTCGTGGTCATAGCGGGTAATGCCGCGCATAACGGAGACCATGAGAGCAACGGTATGCTCCGCGGTTGCATCCGTCACCTGTGTCGGCGTATTGACAACGGCAATCCCTTTTTCGGTGGCATATTTCCAGTCGATGTTGTCATAACCCACGCCAAAGTTTGCGATGACTTTCATTTTTTTACCCGCATCCAGAACGGCCTTGTCCCCTCTGTTCGAGAGAATAAAATAGGCGTCATAATCGGGTACCAGCGCGAGAGCCTCTTCATAGCTGAGCGGTTTTTCCGGGACCATAAGCTCATATTTTCCGCGATATTGTGCCACGCACTCTTCCGGAACAGGGTAGGAAAATAGAATTTTTTTCATTTCGATACTCTTCTTTCTCGATCTCAAAGCGTTGCAGCCAAATCCTTAACAGCCTTACAGGGGCCATTCCAGTAAGCCATTTGGTTGCGGAATTCATCGCCGACACAGAAGTGCTTGACACCAAGGCTCTTATAGTACTCGGCTTTTTCAAGCGTATCAAGCTCGCAGCGAGGCGCCACGCCGTGGTCCAGAGCAATCTGGATCATTCTTTCTTCCGTTTTTTTCACATCCTCGCGGTGGTCTTTGACGTCCCAGCCTCGGCTCATGCAGTAATCGGAAGGCCCGAACTGAACCATATCTACGCCGGGAACGGCGCAAATTTCTTCCAAATTGGCCATGGTCTCTTCCTTTTCAACCATGAAGGCCTTAACGGTCTCCTTGACCATCTTGGCGTAGGCCATCTGAGCGTTATGTGGCTGATAGCCAACCCAGCGGTTATTGGGATAACCAAAGCGACCGCCATACTCGGGGCAGTCCGGATTGACCGCAAACAGTGACTCCTCCACTTCCTTAGCCGTCTTGTGGTCGGTAAATAAAACCGACTGAAAACCGGCCGCCATAGCGCGCTGTGCCACATAAAAACGATTCTGGAAGTCAACTTTGATCATGGAACTGATACCGCTGACCTCACAGGCACGTGCTATGTTTTCCAAATCATACTGGGTAAACGGTGCGTATTCTGCGACAAATTCAATATAATCGAAATTTCCGGTTGAGGCACAGGCCTCAATCATGACAGGCCATGTGCTCCAGATACGTGTGGCGACGGACGGACGGCTTTCACTCAGAAGTTTACGAAATGTGTTTTCCTTCATTATACGGAACCTCCAAAAAATACTTCCTGCAGCGCTGCAGCAGTAAGTGTGCCGAGTCGTTGGCTTTTTGCCCAAAAACGGTTCACAAGGCACAATCACTTTTATGAACATAGTATACCGCCTGTAGGATTCGAAGTCGATTATCTAATCTATCCTCTTTCTTTCGAAAGTTGACGCATTTTGAATCTTTTTAACACATATCGAATTTATCAATTCATATTTTTGTTGATTTTGTCATTATGATACTTCTCATGTCGTATAATTAGTGAAAATGAATATTTTTCATTCATATTTGCAAGCTTTTTGACAGGCTTTTCCATTCCAAATATCAATTTCCGAATTTCTTATCCTATCTGACCCATGTCTCATTTTTACTTTTTATCTTTCCGATTTTTACAAATTAAATAATTCTTTACAGCCAATTGGTATGTATGATAAAATTTTAATTAATTTCGGAGGTCTTTCCGTATGATATGCTCATCTCTTAATGCCTTGTCATCTAAAATGGTATGACACCGGAACAGACTAAATTGGAGGTGCTTATCGCTATGTCTAACCGACATGCTTCTCCTTCCAAGCTGCGCAGTACAGTTGATCAATATGAATTCAATATTGCACTGTATAAGACGGGTGAAAATCCGGCTAATTTCCTTCACTACCATGATTATTATGAATTTGTCATTTATCTGGGAGCAGTTCCCGTTATGTATCACGTATCCGGTCAGGATTATACAATTTCATTTGGGGACGTCATTGTCTGTGATCTATTTGATGAACATATGCTGCTCTGTGCCCAAAATGATCAGCATAGGCGCTTCAGCGTGGGAATATCCCCAAATTTTGTCCTCTCATGCTCAGCTGGAACGGATAACCTTCTTCAGATATTCAACCGAAACAGCAAGAGCTATCCGATTATGCACATCGGATCGTTTGAAATGCATAAATATCTCGATTTAATTGAAGTGCTGCAGAGCCGTACCTTGAAACATGGCCAAATTATCTATGAAAAAGCCATACTGCACCAGTTTCTGGCGCTTCTGTATGAAGACTTTTTCCATACCAATAACGGAATCATGATCAGCACCCGAAAAGACAGCCTTGTTCGAGAACTCATTGATTATATCAATCTTCATTTGAGCGAGGAACTGAGCCTTGAGGCTCTGTCAAACGCCACAAATTATAACGCCGCCTATCTCTGCCGTATTTTCAAAGATATTACGAACAACACATTATCCCGCTACATCACGGAAAAACGTATTAACACCGCAATTCTGATGATGGGAGATGGCCGTTCACTTTCAGAAATATCCTTGGAGGTTGGATTCCGGAATTACAGTTCTTTTTATAAAGCATTCAAAAAAATTACTGGAATTGGTCCGGAAGACTATCATAGGACACACTAGGCCCAGTCAAAATTTTCTGCATTCCGGCTGGGTATATTGAAAGGCGAGTCAATCGATATAAAATTTAATAAAACAGTGAAAATACAGGGGATGATTCCGAGAAAACGGAATCATCCCCTGTTTACAGGACAGCACTACTGCTTTCCCACCGCTTTTGAAGTTCGCGCACTTAGGGTATATTAATTAAAAAGTACCATGGAAATAACGTAAAGTGAGCCTATTTCCCTTTGCATTTGCATAATTGAATAAAATGTGATAAAATCAGTATAAGAAACTAATGGAGGTAACTATAAATGCGTAATGAAGCTAAGGTTAGGCTTCTTTTAAGTAAGTCACAAGCATACAGGGCCGGCTATTCAAAAGCCGTTGCCAAGGGCGATACCGATGCGGCTGAAAAATGGAAGGAAGGATATCAATCTATAAAAGATAAAATATCCGAACTTAAAGAAGATTGATTGGGTTTCGCCTTACCGCTCCCGGAATTGAAACTTCCGGGAGCGGTATTTTTTTGCCCTGTTCAGTGTAGGCAGACGGTCACCGTAGAATATAGGCATAATATATGGATCACGCATTATTGCCGGAATACTTTCCCTCCTGAAAATGATATATACGCGTCAGCTCAATAAAGTCGCGCTCAGCACGGTTCAGATAAGCCCCCTTATAGGTTGTCGCCGTAAGTGTCCACTCAAACGGAGGATCAATCGAAAAATACATGATCGGCGCCTCCGGATCGACGTATGACTGTGGGAAGAACGCAGGGGCAACCTGATTACGCACCATATTTACCACCGTAATGGTACTTGTGGATTCAAAAAGAACGTTTGGCTTAAATCCCGCGAGAGAAAAGGCCTTATCGCACATGTCCCGCATCAGCGTTTCATGTGTTATCAATACAAAGTAATCATTCTCCAGCAAGCGCAGATTAATTTTTGGAAGGCGTTCCCAACTGCGCTCGCCGGCGAGGTGGGCAAGCGGATGATTGGCCGGAATACCAAGGACCATCTGCTCCTTTTGCATATCGATATAATCAAAGCGCGGATCCTTATCGGTATAGGCAAGAAACGCAATGCTGACCTCGTGCCGTTCCAAGAGCTGCTCCATACGTTTTACGCGGGCCTCGTATATTTTAAAGGTCATCTCGGGATACATGGCATGAAATTTGGGATATACCGCAGAAAACATTCGCGAACCCCGTTCCGGCGTATAGGTGATGGCAATTTCACCGCGCTTGACATTGGAAATATCATGCAGTATTTTGTATGTCTCATTCCTGATGTCCAACATTTTCCTGGCCGCATCCAAATAGACTCTTCCGGCATAAGTCGGCGTGAGGCTTCGGCTGCCACGGTTAAAAAGCGCGACTCCCAATTCGCGTTCCAAACGCAAAAGCTGCTGATTTAAAGCCGACTGCGTCATATACAATTTTTCTGCCGCTCTCGATATACTTTTCTCTTCTTCAATCGTAATGATGTTTTTGATTTGTCTAACATCCACTAACAATCCCCTCCGCCATCTACCCTATTATAATTTTTAAGTCAATATCGCAATATCTATAAGTTGTAATACTATCTTTGCTATATTATAATAATTTAATACAGTAAATGCAAGCGTCGCCACATAAAAATTTGGTGATTTTGCGTGTCCGCATCCATTGCATCGATATTCTATAAAAACGAAAAAGGAGAAGAATTCATGAAAAAGTTTCTTGCGCTCAGCCTAGCTCTTGTAATGATCCTTGCTCTCGCTGCATGTGGCAATGCAACAACCAATCAAAGCTCAGCTCCAGAATCCACTGCCCCAGAATCCTCCGCTCCTGAATCCGCTGCTCCCGAGTCTTCCGAGCCCGCCGCCGAGTGGGTAAAAAATGTGGAAATTCAGGTTCCCGCAAGCGCCGGAGGCGGGACAGATGTCGTTGCCCGTGCTCTTGTAAACTACATAAACCAAAACTGCGACAGTAACCTCACCGTCGTAAACAACACAGATGGCAGCGGCGTCGTGGCGTTTGAAAAGGTTCGAAATGCCAAAGCCGACGGGAGCACGCTTCTTCACTACCACACCTCCATGCTCATAAAAGTTGCTTCCGGTGTTTATGATAAGTCGATACTCGATAACTTTACCGTCATAGCGGTTGGACAGCCCGTTGAAAAAGGCGGTTACGTCCTTGTCGTCCCCGCGGATTCCGGAATCGATACGCTGGATGATTTTATCGCGCTTGCCAAATCCGAGCCGGGCGAACTTCTCTTTGGTGTTGAAACCGGAGGAAGCTCACACGTGATGGCCGGACTGATGTCGAAAGCTGCCGGTATTGATATTAAATATGTTGAGGCCGGCCCGGATACCGAGAAGATGACCGCGTTGGTCGGCGGCAGCATTGACGCCTGTCTTGTAAATCCCAATCAGGCTAAACAGTATGTTGAGGCCGGAAAGGTCAAAGCTCTCGCCATTGTCTCCACGGATAAGGAAGGCAGCCGCGGCAGCGTTCTGCCGGACGTCCCATCCTTTATCGAGCAGGGCGTTAACTTCAGTTATGTCATAAACCACTTCATTCTCGGTCCCAAAGATATGGATCCGGAACTTGCCAAATATATAAATTCCCTGTACGTTGCAGCTGCAGATGATCCGGCCGTAAAAGAAATTCTTGTGCCGGCCGGATTCGACCTCGAGTTTCTCCCCTTTGATGAAGGTGCCGAAGTTCTTAACGAGCAGCAGGAGGAATTAAGCGCTGTTATTGATGAGCTCGGCCTTAAAAAGTAGCCGCAGCGAATCATGGTGCGCCTTGCAAAACCACAAAAGGTTGTTTTGTAAGGCGCATTTTCAAGGTAGCGGGTATGACCCGTATCGGTTTTTCTGGAGGGTTTTTATAAGTGAAAGTTAAAAGAGATCAAATTACCGGCGCAGGCCTTATCATTCTTGGCATTGCGATAGCCGTACTTGTCAGCCGGTTTAAAATGCCTATGACCGCGGCATACCCCGGCCCAAAGCTTTTCCCGCTGATTGCGGTATTCGGTTTTGTCATCTGTGGCCTTGGTATCTTTCTAAACAGTACCTTTTCCAATAAACCTGAAAAGGCTTTTCTTATGAAAGAGGGTTGGCTGAAAGTCGGTATAGCGTTTGCAATTTTGTGTACCTATATCTTTCTCATGAAATACCTCGGCTATCTTGTCGTGACACCGTTTGCCCTTTTTGCCTTTTCAACCTTGTTTGCGCGAGGCGGTAATGTTCAGTCCAAGCTTTTATACCGGATCGTATTTTCCGTTTTATTTACTCTAATTATATACGTCCTGTATGTAAATGTATTTAGCTTAACGCTTCCGCGTGGGCTTCTGTTTGATTAGGAGGGCCGCCATGATACAACATCTTCCGTATATCCTGTCTCAATTTGCGGATCCTTTTAATCTGGTCTTGCTGGTTGCGGGCAATATTGTGGGCATTATTTTTGGCGCTGTCCCCGGCCTTTCGGGGACTATGGCCGTCATGCTTTTCATGCCTCTGACATACACCATGACTTCCGGTACGGCGATCATATTTTTGCTTGCTCTCTGGATCGGCGGCTGCTCAGGCTCTTTTATCGGCTCCGTTCTTCTCGGTATACCAGGCTCCCCCTCTTCCGTGGCCACCTGTTGGGACGGTTATCCCATGAGTCTAAAAGGCCAATCCGGAAAAGCGCTGGCCATCGGCATGTGCGCTTCCTTCAGCGGTACATTTTTCAGTGCAATTATCGGTGCATTTGTGTGTGAGGTCGTTGCGGACCTCGCCTTCAAGCTCGGCCCCTGGGAATATTTCAGTCTTTGCTTTGTCGCCATAACAATGGTGCTGGCCATCTCAAAGGGCAACATGTTCAAAGGTCTTTCAGCGGCTTCTCTGGGCCTTTTCCTCTCTTCCGTCGGCTTTTCCCCCATTGATGCAGAGCCAAGGTTCGTTTTTGACAATATGTATCTTATGGGCGGGCTCGGCATGATCGTCGTTTTACTGGGCATCTTTGCTGTCAGCCGTATCCTTGTCGATTTTGGCAATGGTTTTCCGCCAACGCCATATGTTGATACAAAAAGTATCAAGGGTCTTGGCATCAGCTTCAGTGAGGTCAAGGCGCAAGGCGGCAATATCCTGCGCTCTTTTCTAATCGGACTCGGCATAGGCTTTTTACCCGGAATGGGTGCCGGACTCTCAAACCTTGTCGCCTATTCCTCCGCCAAGAACGCCTCCAAGGAGCCCGAGACCTTTGGCCAAGGCAACCCCGCGGGACTCTGGTCACCCGAGGTTGCAAATAACGCCGCAATAGGCGGCGCCATGATACCCATGGTTGCCCTCGGCATTCCCGGTGACTCCACCACGGCGCTTCTTATCGGCGCGCTCACTATCCACGGCCTTGAAATGGGCCCCATGGTCTTTGCCAACAGCGGAAATATCGTATACCTCATGTTCTTTACCGTTGCCGTTTGTGCGCTCGTTGTGCTTTGTCTTCAGACATTCGGTATGCGCCTTTTCCCGCATGTTCTCAAAGTTCCCGCGCATTATATGTATCCCGCTCTGCTCATTATCTGCATGGTCAGTGCCTATGTTGACTCAGGTAGCCTTTATAAATGCGGCATGATGCTTGTCTTCAGCGCCGTAGGTATCCTTATGAGCTTTGGCGGTCTGCCCACCGCGCCGCTGATTCTTTCTTTCATACTCGGACCCATACTGGAAAAAAATATGCTCAAAGCTTTCCAGTACAGCGAGACCTGGACCTCCTTCTTTACGAGGCCTATTTCCGGTGTCTTGATGGTTATCGGCATATTCTGCATTTTTTCGCCCGTCATCCGTATGCTTTTGGCCAAAGTGAAGGCAAACAAGGCCGAAAACAACACCCGCAATTAATCAGCAAATAAAATGGTGGGATTGCTCGCGTGAGCAAGTCCCAAAATTGAAAACGTGAGGTATAATAATCAATGCCACTAAACAGCACATCACTAACAAGTCCCCCTCCCGGCGATCTTATGGAACGTTGTATCCGCCGCCCTTGGGAAGCCTATGTAGAACCATTTAAGATGGCGCCGGGCGTCTGGTACATATCCGGCAACGACTGGGTAGCCTGCTACCTGATCGAGACTACAGCCGGCCTGATTCTCATCGACACCGCCATGCATGAGAGTCTGTATCTCATGCTGGAAAATATTCATAAGCTCGGCTATAAGCCCTCGGATATCAAGAAAATCCTTATCTCTCATGCGCATATCGACCATATGGGAGCCGCCCGCACACTTAAGGAACTGACGGGAGCTCCGCTCTATCTTGGCGAACGCGATCTTGAGTTTCTGCACGAGCGCAATGACCTCATATTTGCTTCGGAAGAAGTTACCTGCGGACTCTTTGAACCCGACGAGCTATATGCCGACGACAAGCCCATCACTCTGGGCAACATCACGGTACACACCATTGCGACACCGGGACATACCCCCGGCTGTACCTCCATGTTCTTTGATGTAACCGACAAAACCGGCCGTGTTTTAAAGTGCGCCATGCACGGTGGTGTCGGCCTCAACACCATGAACCGCGAGTATTTTGAGAAGAATAACCAGCCGATGTCGCTTCGCGATGAATTCATTGAGGGACTCAAAAAACTGGACAAAATGCATGTCGATATCTGCCTGCCCTCACACACCAACCAAGTGGGTATACTTCAGCTCCGCAACCAGATTACCGAAGATTTTAACCCGTATATCGATCCAGATATCTGGCACGAACTCATCCATGAGCGCCTCGAACGCACATATAAACTGATTGAATCCGGTAACTGAATTCGAGTCCATTGCCCCGTGGCCATACGGCTGCGGGGCAATGGACAATTTATAGGCCATAGCTCCATACCAACAAAATGAAAATTTTCATTTTGTTGGAAATACAACATACATTTTCCTGCAAATGGGTATAATAAAATCATAAAAACAAATCCATCTATAAAGGAGCGACGCGATATGAAATACATTTGCGGCATTTGCGGTTATATTTACGACGAAGCTGAGGGTGATCCCGATAACGGCGTAGCCCCCGGCACCAAGTGGGAGGATGTCCCCGAGGATTGGGTCTGCCCCGTCTGCTCCGTCGGCAAGGAAGAATTCTCTCCTGAAGAATAATTCCAATTTTTTAATAGCAGATTCGACAGCAGAACTAAGGCGCACCGAATAGGTGCGCCTTTCAGACTGTCAAAAAAGCCTCGCAGAGTTTCACCGCCGCAGCGGCGAAATAAAATTAAGGCATTTTTGGGCGCGGCGTGTACGTGCCCAAAAATACTTCTCAGGCTGCAAGCGCCTCATTGGCTGCCACGAGCGGTCGATGAGGCGCACAGCAGTCTGCAAATCCATTTGTCAAAGGAGTCGGAACGACTTCTTTGACAAGCTAAGGCGCACCGAATAGGTGCGCCTTACTTTGCTTTTGAGGTTAATAAAGGGCAGCCTTTAGTGGCAGGACAGAAGCCAGACAGAGGCTTCCGGCTACAAACTCCAAAATGCCTAGTTCTGCTCATTCCGAACGCCGGTAAGGTCTTTTATCACCTCTCCGGCGAGAATAAAGCCCGCAACAGGGGGCACAAATGCGACGCTGCCCGGTATCTGCCGCCGATGCTCCAACGCCTCGTCGCATTCATCATAGTGCGGCGCCATAGCTTTCTCGCGAGAATACACGACCTTGAGGTGTTTGATTCCACGTTTGCCCAGCTCTTTGCGCATAATGCGCGCCAGCGGGCAGTCAAGTGTCTTGCTAATATCGGTAACAACAAAAGCGGTGGGATCAAGCTTATTTCCCGCACCCATAGCGCTTATGATCGGCGTTCCCGCCGCCATGGCCCGCTGTACAAGGTGCAGTTTGCCGGTAACGGTATCGATTGCGTCGATGATATAATCATAGCCGCCCAAATCAAACTCATCCACTGTCTCGGTTGTGTAAAACACAAACCTCGTCGTCACTTCAATCTCGGGATCGATCTCAAGTATACGGGCTTTCGCCGCCTCAACCTTAGGCATTCCGAGGGTCTTTTCCGTTGCGATAATCTGGCGGTTCAGGTTTGAAAGAGCAACCGTGTCGCGATCGATAAGTTCAAGCTTGCCCACGCCGCTGCGGGCGAGTGCCTCGGCAGCGCTTCCGCCGACACCGCCGAGGCCAAACACGGCAACTTTTGATTTTTTTAATTTTTCCATGGCATCCGAGCCCAAAAGCATTCGGGTGCGGACAAATCTGTCAGACATTTTTTCCTCCGGATAATAGAATACCCTGCGTATGGCGAGAATTTGCCGGCTCTCTAAGCAGGACATGAAATTTTTATCTCCCGCCTTTATCGTACGGAATTCCCTCCGCCTTGGGCGCTCTGGATTTTTTGGAGGTGAATACCAAAATTATCATTGTGACAATATACGGCAGCATATTATATATATTCGACGCCTGTTTGACGCCGGCAAATGTGGGCAGGAACGGGATGCTGCCGGCATAAGAGCCTATGACTTTGAACAGCGCGAAGAACAGTGCCGCGCCCAGAATCCGCACAGGATTCCAGTTGCCGAAAATCATAACGGCCAGTGCCAGAAAGCCATACCCCGCGACGCTGGACTGAAATCCGCTGCCGGCCGCGACCGTGAACGCAAGGCCGCCGATTCCGCCGAGAAAGCCGGAGATCATAACGCCGGCATAGCGCATTTTGTATACGTTGATGCCCACCGAATCCGCCGCCTGAGGATGCTCGCCGCAAGCCATGAGACGCAAACCGAACCGGGTCTTATACAAAACGATGATAGCGGCTATCATCAGAAGTATCGCTACCGGGGTGGTGAGGTACATGCTCTTGAATATGAGCCGCTCGAAAAATGCGGAGTCAGGCGTTATGCTGCCTATGCGTATCCAGGTAGGAATAATTATCGTGGTCTGTCCCTGACCCTGGATCGCCCAGGTGAGAACAATTGCAAAAGCCGGCGCGAGCATGTTGAGCGCCGTACCGCCTATTGTCTGGTCTGCCTTCAGATTGATTGAGGCAAAAGCTAAGAGCAGGGAGAATAGGATCCCTGAGGTGCCCGCAACCAGTATTGCCGCCAGCATCGCAAGCTGGGGATGTTCCGGCCCCCAACTGTTGTCGAGCGCCGACAAAAACAGGCAGCTGAACAGAGCGCCGACAACCATAATTCCCTCAAGCGCGATGTTTATGATACCGCTGCGCTCCGAGAACATGCCGCCCAGAGCGACAAGCAGGAGCGGTACGGCAAAGATAATGGTTGCGCTTAAAATATCGGCAAGTATTCTCATTCGCTCACCTCCTCTTCCGATGCTTCCTCAGCACCCGCCGCTGCCTTTTGCTTTTTTCGGGTGAAAACATTGATTATGACGGTCCGCATAAGCAGGGAGAATGCGGCAAGATAGATAATGACGGCTATGATGATATCTATGGTCTCTTTTGCAAACTCGGGCTGCATCGCATCGCCGCCGACCTGGATGTAGGATATGAACAGCGCCGAGAATATGGTGGCCAGCGGATTGGAAGTGGCAAGCAGCGCAACCGGTATGCCATTGAAGCCCATATCGAGCAGTGCTTTGACCAGCGTATACTGACCCGTGCCGGCGAGATAATAGATGGCGCCGCCGACTCCGGCGAGGGCACCGGAGATCACCATGGAGAGAACAATATTACGTTTTGCATTGATACCGGCATAAAGACTCGCGTCGCGGTTCAGGCCGCAGGCACGCAGCTCATAGCCGAAGGTGGTCTTGCTTATGATAATGAACATGAGTATGGCAAAGAGGATCGCAATAAAAATACTGATGTTCATGTAGTTTGAGTCCATGAACTTGTCCAGTCCCACCTTGGGGATGATCGCATCCGGGTTCGCTTTGGCGAGGTTTGCCGTTCTGTCCGTCTGCGAATCGCCCCAGTAGTTTGCCAGGGTCGACGGGATATTGGCAAAGATAAGATTGACAAAAAACAATGCGATCCAGTTGAACATAATCGAAGTGAGTACCTCGTTTACGTTAAACATGGCTTTGAAAAAGCCGGGAAAAAAGCCCCAGATCGCTCCGCCGACCATTGCGGCAATGAGACAGGCCCACCATGGCATTTGGAAGACGATACCCGCAATGAGCGCACCGGCGGCACCGACGGTATATTGGCCTGTCGCCCCAATATTAAAAAGTCCTGTCTTAAATGCAAAACCGACGGAAAGTCCCGTCATCATAAGCGGTGCGGATTGATACAGGACCTTGGCGAATTTTGAGCTGGAGCTCACACCGGACGTCAGCATCTGCCTCATGCCGTAAGCCGCCATATCGGAATTAAAGACCAGCAGAAGCAGGTAGCCGAAAACGAGACCGCAGAGTATGGAGAAAAGCGAGGCCAAAAAACTGACGAAGCCCTGACTGTGTGTAAATGTTTTAAGCTTATCCATTGGCTTTCCCTCCCCCTGAGCGCTTTGCGCCGGACATATAAAGTCCCAGCTCAACGACGCTCGTTGTTTTCGGGTCCAGCTCACCGACAATCTCGCCCTCGTACATGACGAGAATGCGGTCGGAGAGATTCATAACCTCATCCAGCTCCAGAGAAACGAGGAGCACCGCCTTGCCCGCGTCCCGCTGGGCAACAAGCTGCTTGTGGATATACTCGATTGCGCCGATATCCAGTCCGCGCGTCGGCTGGATGGCGACCAGAAGATCGGGACTTTTATCAATCTCACGGGCAACAATCGCTTTTTGCTGGTTTCCGCCGGACATGCTGCGCACAATGGTGGCGGAGCCCTGCCCGCTTCGGACGTCATACTGCTCAATCAGCTTATCCGAATACTCGCGTACTGCCTCACGGTCAATAAAACTTTGGTGCTGGAACTGAGGTTCCCAGTAACGCTGCAGAACCATATTCTCTTCCAAGGTAAAGTCCAGCACGAGGCCGTGCTTGTGTCTGTCCTCGGGGATATGGCTCATACCGAGCTTCGATCTCTCTCGGATTCTGGCATTGCTGATGTCCTGCCCCTTCAGGGTTATGGTGCCGGCGCTCTGCCGCTCAAGTCCGGTGAGGACGTGGGTAAATTCCGTCTGTCCGTTTCCATCGATACCCGCAAGGCAGACGATTTCACCCGCTCGGACATCGAGGGAAA
>JBFWKZ010000036.1:0-17967 GCA_050252415.1 Oscillospiraceae bacterium
TTATTATTGGCAGGGAAGTAAGGGTACTATGTATGAGTTGTCGCGTCTGATGCATGGCGAGATAAGAGATGAGTTCGGCTCAAGCCGGATATGTATCTGGCGTCAGACTCTTGCCCTGGTTCCGGAGCGGCTGATTTTCGGCGGCGGACCGGGGACGCTTGCTCTGCGGCTTGATGTGTCGTTTTCCAGATACTTTGACGCGCTGGGGGAGACGCTGACCACTTATACGGATAACGCCCATAATGTCTATCTCGGTTATCTCGTTAATCTTGGCGTACCCGGACTTTTGATTTACCTTTCGCTTATTGCGGTGACATTACAACAAATAGTCAAGGCCTCAAAAAAACACGTGATTGCAATTGGCTGCGTGCTTATCTGCGCTTGGGTCGAGGCATTTTTCGGGCTTGGGCTCTGTCTTGTGGCCCCGATGATGTGGATTTTTTGGGGTTTGGTATTTTGCCCGGTCTATAAGTCTCAAAAGATATTTGAGGTGTATACTCATGACGAAGCAGAAAAAGCAGATGATTCTTCATATCGTACTCATTGCCCTCCTGATACTCTCCCTCATCATGAGTAAGCCCATTGTAAGGCACCGGACCGAGGAACCGGAGCCGACGCCATCGGCGTCGCCGATCGTATCCGCCGTGCCCAGTGCTGCCCCGACGGCAAGGCCTACGGTAGCCCCATCGCCTTCACCGACGATTGACCTGAGTTCCGGCTCCGATATTGTCCTTTATACCAAGTCTCCGACTTCAAATACGGATATCACAAAATGAAAAGCGTATCGCCTATTTAGCGATACGCTTTTTTATGGATAGGATTAATTTTTGGTGAGCAAGAAATTGCCGATGGCAAAGTTATCGGCTGTCTGACCCTTTATGTGGAACTCATAGCCCAGGTCGTCTTCCTCATCACCAGGAGTGGCCCAGACGATTTCACGGCCGTTTTTATAAATATGCGCAATTTTGCACGTGAAAATCGGTTCGTGTGATTCATCGGCATAGGTTACTCTGTCGCCTCTTGTCAACGTACCCCTTTCCATAATACCATAGAGGATGGCAACATCGTCTTTGCCTTCAAATATGCTGTCGATCTGCATAACACCCGGCTCGTTGTGATCCTTGGGTTGAAGATTTGACGAATCATTGACCTTGCTCTCAAAGACATGCCTCAGTTCGTCCAGGTTTTCCATATCGCGAGGTATGGCGATGCCGCCGGGATAATCTTTACCGCTGATACCCGAACGGCACTTGAACTGAACGCGCAAATATTTGCCGTGTTCAGTAATTTGGTCGACACTAATAATATGGTGCGCGTAGCTGTCGTAGGGAGGCTCTTTTATGATCTCTTCAACCGCATTGTTTGCAAGGCAAAACGCTAACGTACGTTCTTTATGGTTCCCGCCAAATTTGCGGTCAAACATCGTCGCTTTTTCGGGAAGGGTATGCTTGTCGTAGTAATTTTCAAAGGCTGTCGCGTTATAATCAAACATCCACAGCTCATCGGAAGCATCCAGATAAAAGCTGTATGCGGGTATAATGCCCATGGGAGATACGCTGAGCGTATAGTTGTATACGATAATGGAGATGGGGACGCCGATTATGACGAACAGGGAAAGATTTGTCAGCGACTTCGGCACCTGGCCATAAACGTGGCGGGCGAGCATAAAGATAAAGAAAAATATCATAACGGAGCAAAGTGCCGAGAAAACGATGTACATGGTGACCTTAGCCTGCGGCGTTGGGGGACGGTTTGATTTATCATATCTCCAGAGATTTTTCTTCATAACGCACCTCGAAAATTAATATTTTTCTGTCTCAGCCCGGTCCATAATATGCATGTACTCATCATAGGTTACCTGACGGTCTATGCATCCGTCCTCCGTCAATTCAATTATGCGGTTGGCGACGGTCTGCGTAAGCTGATGATCATGGCTGTAAAAGATGATATTGAACTTAAACTCATCCATCCCGTTATTCAGCGCCGCTATGCTTTCAAGATCAAGGTGGTTGGTGGGCTGGTCAAACAGGAGAACATTGGCCCCGGAGAGCATCATTTTACTGATCATACAACGGACCTTTTCGCCGCCCGAGAGGACGGACACTTTCTTATAGACCTCATCGCCGGAGAAGAGCATACGTCCGAGAAATGTGCGCAGATAGCTCTCACGTTTATCGACGCTGAATTGCCGCATCCAATCGATGAGATCGTAATCGCAGCCCTCAAAATAGCGATCATTGTCTTTGGGGAAATAGGCCTGCGTGGTGGAGACACCCCATTTTACCGTTCCCTCATCGGGTTCCATCTCCCCGGCGAGAATTTTAAAGAGCGTGGTTATCGCATTTTCATTTGCCCCGATAAGGGCGATCTTGTCCTCTTTGCCCATAATAAAGCTGACCTTATTGAGAACCTTGACTCCGTCGACGGTCTTGGAGACGTCGGTGACGAACAGCCTGTCCTTACCCGGCTCTCGCTCAGCTTTAAAGCCGACCCAGGGATATCGGCGGGAAGAGGCTGGCATTTCCTCAACGGTAATTTTATCAAGCAGCTTTTTACGGCTGGTTGCCTGTCTGGATTTCGATTTATTCGCGGCAAATCGGGCAACAAAATTTTGAAGTTCCTCAATCTTTTGCTGGGCTTTTTTATTCTGATCCTTCAGGAGCTTCTGAACGAGCTGGCTGGATTCATACCAAAAGTCGTAGTTTCCGACGTACATCTTGATTTTGCCGTAATCGATGTCGACAATGTGCGTGCAGACGGTGTTGAGAAAGTAGCGGTCATGCGAGACGATGAGGACAAGTCCCTCATAATCAAGCAAAAAATCTTCCAGCCAGACGACCGAGGCAAGATCGAGATTATTCGTGGGCTCGTCCATCAGGATAATGTCAGGGCGGCCGAAGAGCGCCTGTGCAAGCAAAACCTTTACCTTTTGACGGCCCTCAAGCTCGGACATCTGATGATTGTGCAGATCGACAGCGATTCCAAGGCCCTGCAGGATTTTGGAGGCCTCCGATTCGGCCTCCCATCCGCCGAGCTCGGCATATTCCTCCTCGAGCTCAGCCGCCCGGAGACCGTCTTCGTCGGTGAAGTCCTCCTTGGCATATAGCGCGTCTTTTTCCTGACCACAATCGTAGAGCCTGCGGTTTCCGATGATGACCGCATCAATAACGGAATAATCGTCGTACATGTTCTGATCCTGCTTTAAAACAGACATCCGGCTTTTGGGATCGCTGTAGACGTGGCCGTCCGTAGACTCAAGCTCGCCTGAAATGATTTTCAGAAAAGTGGATTTTCCGGCGCCGTTTGCGCCGATAATACCATAACAATTGCCGGTGGTAAACTGCAAATCCACTCTGTCGAAGAGTTTATGACTTCCGTATTGCAGACTCAAATTTTCAACTGTGATCATTACAAGACTCCTTATCAAAATTACCTTGACCATTCTAACATAGTTTTTTTAGTTTGTGTAGATAAATTTTCTGCAGGACGAAGGGCAGACCCGATGGATCTGCCCTTCGTCCTATATCGCTCAACAGCAATTAGGAATACCGCTGTTTCAATAAAGCGCAAAGCTATTTCGATTCACGGATCACGGCATCCTGGCGCAATTTGACCTCCGGGCGCAGACTGGTTCCGATTCCCGGCGCGGTGGGGAGAGCTGCCATGCCGTCTGTAATGGCCGGCAATTCGGTGACGAGGTCTTTATACCAGCTTGCCAGGCTTGCGCGTACGACCTCCTGGAACAGAGCGTTTGAAATATGAAGCGCAAGCTGAAGGCCGGCCCAGAGCTGGACAGGTCCGGTGCAGTCATGCGGCGCGACAGGCGTACAGTGGCTGTCGGCGAGAGCGGCAATCTTTCGGCCTTCGGAAAGTCCGCCGCACCAGCCGAGATCGATCATGGCGTAGTCAAAGGTCCCGGCGGCCAGCATCTGGCGGAAGGTGGTCATCGATGAGAGCGTCTCGCTTCCGCAGATAGGGGTATTCGTCTTTCTGCGAAGCTGCTGCAGCGCCTGGATATCGTCCATTTTACAGAGGCAGTCCTCCGCCCAGAAAACATCGACCTCTTCTAACGCGCGGCAGATCTGTATCGCGGCTGGCAGGCGCCACAGGCTGTGCATCTCACACATGATATCGATTCGGTCGCCAACGGCTCGGCGTATCTTGCGGAAAGGCTCCAACCCAGCCTCCAGATCTTCCGCAGAGATATAGCTGCCCTGGCTCTTTGAAACATAGGGGTCAAACGGCCAGATTTTCATTGCGGTATAGCCCTCGGCGAGCAGGCTCTCGGCAAGTTTGTCGGCATTGTGCATAAAGGCCACCTGGTCGTCATATGGACCGCACATCGACTCGCTTTTGTTAATCTGCCGACGGGTGGAACCGGTGTCATAGGAGCTGCTCTTGTCGTTGAAGGCATAACCGGAACAAGTATTGTAAACCTTGATCGCATCGCGTGAAGCACCGCCCAGCGCCTCACAGACGGGGATACCGTGCCTTTTGCCGAAAATGTCCCAAAGCGCAATGTCGATCGCGCTGGCCGCGCGGACCTCGGCGCTGGCGCTGTGAAAGCCGACATAGGGATTCAGCAAAACGCTGGATATGCGTTCGATACGGCTGGAGTCCTGGCCAAGCAGCCATGGGCTGATATCATCATGAATGATGCCCTCAACGGCTGAAGCGCCGCGCCATGCTTCACCAAGGCCGACAAGGCCCTCATCAGTTTCTATCTCAACCCAGATGATATTGGGGCGTTCTGTTATGCGAATGGTTCTTATCTTTGTTATTTTAGACATTAACCGCATTTCCTCCTGGCATGTTTTGACGTAAGCACTTATATTTTAATCCCTGGCAAGGAAAATTGCAATTATCGGCGTGACCCTATAATTGCTCGACGGTAGTGCATTATTGAGACAATTTTGTATTATTATACAATGAAGCGACGGCGTTTGACCATGTGCCGACGTATAACATGACGTTATAAGTCGCGGGGTGATAACCCTACCGAACGGCTATTAAAAACAAATAATCTCAAAAAAAATGTATAAGCTCTTTTTTCTCAGGCAAAAATAACCGTATAAATCCAATATATGGAGGTATTTAAAATGAAAGAGAAGAAGAGCTTCGGCAACCAGCTGGAAGCATTCTTTGAGGGAAAGGGCTTCTACATAGTCCTTTTCCTGTGCGCCGCAGTCATCGGCGTATCAGCCTGGGTGCTGATTATGGGGACTAATGTAGATGATTCGATTGGTGATATTGGTTCGGCGGGCGTTGTGGTCACCACACCCGGCCCGGTAGCGACAGCCACGCCACAGGTTACGACGCCGGAACCCAGCAGTGTGGCGACACCGTCGCCCACACCGGTTACGCTGCCGGAGAGCAATAACACCGTGCAGGTTTGGAATGAAAACAGCGGCTCAACATCCACGCTGTTTGTCCGTCCGGTCAATGGGGAAACAATCACTCCATATTCCGTCGACGCGCTCATCTATGACCAGACCATGGAGGACTGGCGCGCACACAGCGGTATTGATATTGCGGCGCCGCTGGGAACCCATGTGCTTGCGGTATCGGCCGGAGAGGTGACAAGCGTTGAGTCAGACCCCATGTATGGAACGACTGTCGTCATCTCACACGCAAATGGCGTTGAAAGCATCTATGCCAATCTGGCGGCACAGCCAACCGTGTATGTGGGCGATAAGGTCTCCGCCGGCGACGTGATCGGCGCGATAGGGGATACGGCAATATGTGAAAGTGCAATAGAGACACACTTGCACTTTGCGATGAGAGCGAACGGCAGCAGCGTAGACCCGGAAAATTACCTGCCTTAAACAAAAATAACCGGATACGGATAATTCTAAAAAAGTGTTGACAAAAGGTATATTATGACTTATAATACACCTTGCTGTTCGGTGCGAAACCGGCGGTCAACATGGCGGCATAGCTCAGTTGGCTAGAGCACTCGGTTCATACCCGTGGTGTCACTGGTTCAAATCCAGTTGCCGCTACCAGGGGCGTTCACGTTCAGCGCGGACGCCTTTTTATTTGGCGCGTTGGTCAAGCGGCTAAGACACCGCCCTTTCACGGCGGTAACACGGGTTCGATTCCCGTACGCGTCACCAAATCCGGAGGCTTAGCTCAGCTGGTTAGAGCGCCTGCTTCACACGCAGGAGGTCACTGGTTCGAGTCCAGCAGTCTCCACCAAATCAAGATAATCCGAACCTTTTCCCGATTGGGGAAGGGTTCGGATTTGTCATTTATCTGCAATAAGGCTGCACACATCTGCGGACGCGCAGAACCCCTCCAAGGGATGTATACGGCGCGTGGGTAGAGCCGTACACACTCCCGGAGGGTTCTTTAATGACGTTATTGATCACTCCGTCCCTGCTTACAACGCTCAAATTCAGCTTGCCCTTCCTCATTTTGGAAAACTCTATAAGGGATGGTAGCAGGCTCTTCAATTTCATGGTCTGGTATGCGGTACGGGTCTGTCGGTAGCATAAGGGCTTAACCTTCGGACATGAAGCGCTGTAATGGTAGTTCGTCTTGGTCGTATTCTTCGTCGTTCTCGGCTTCTGTGACCCAATCGGGCCTTTGTGGGGTACAGGTATTCCAATGCGGTCTCACAGTCAACGGGTGTTTTGTCAGGGAAAAACTAAACAACCTTGTTTATGTGGTGCAGATGGATAGTTATAGTCTGTTACCCGGTAGACGCTGGAATAGCCGCATTTATCCGGAACTCCCCTAGTTTTTCCGTTTTCAGTTTAGTTTACAGTTAATTGCGGAATGTATCCTGTATTGCGCCTCTAAAAAATCGGTTCTGATTTTGTCCATGCGGCGAAAGCAGTACCTTCGTCTCGCGCCTCCGGTACCGCTTCCGCCGCTGGTGTCGGCTTTGGGGCCAACACAGAGTTAGTTGTAAAAGTTACATACAGGAAGGTGCCGCAGCTACATGCTGTGCGTGAGGCGCCGCCCTTTTCGCCGATTCCTTACAATGATAGGATTGCCCATCTTTCATGCTTTTTGCTTGTCTCTTACTTTGAAATGGCGGCCTTGCGCGCATTAATCTCTTCCTGCAGCTCATTCACCTTCTCACGGGTGAGTCGGTAGAAAAACAGGAAGATGGCGGCGGCAAAAAGAATGCTAATGCCGGGATAGAGCAGGAACACATCCATACAGGCGTTTTGCACCTCTTGCGTGACTGAGGTGTAGTCAGTGGTGGCCACGAAGCCAGCCGTTGCCAGTGCCAAGGGAATAACGATGCTTCTGGCCGTAACGCTGGCCTTGAGGGACAGAGTCATGAGGCCCATAACAAAGGGAGCCGCATTGGCGCCGGTTTTCCACTCACTGTAAATAGAAGCCTCGGAATAGAGTGCCACCACAGTGGCGTTCATGACACCCTGCATCGCACGGAATGCACAGGCAGCCACAAAGAACAACATGAGGTTGCCGCCCACTATTCTGCCAAAAATCAAGGAGACACCCGCCAAAATCATGCTGAGAATGGAGGCCGTTCTGTTAGACAGCGCCTTGGCAATATGGTGGCTTATGTAGGAACCAACAGCCTGAGCCAAACCGCCCACAACCAGATAAGTTGCCAACAGGTTAGGATTCTTATGTACGTAGGAGAAGTAATAGGCTGCCGCAGCCGTTATGATAAAGTTTGCCATATAGCGGAAGAAGTCGCCCACAAGTAGCGCCAGGAGGGGCGGGTTTTGCACCGCGCTTTTGATCATAAGGCCAACGGGCACCCGATTTGCCTTCGGCGCATCCGCAGAGACAACCTCCACAGGCTCGTATCCGTCCGTAATCTTAAAGACCAGCCAATACCCCAAGCACATCACGAGGGCCATGAGTCCGGCAAAGAGAGAATAGGACATGATTTCGTTGCCGCCGGAGATATTAGCGAGGAAGCCGAGGAGGGGCGTACTGATAAGTCCATATGCAACGGCGGCGAGAGATGTAAACATAGCCCGGCGTCCAGCAAGCAGTGCGCGGTCATTGGCATCATTAGCCAGAGTGGGAATAAGGGCAACGTTTGCCACCCAGGGCAGGTTCCAACAGATATGGGATAGCACAAAGCCTATGATGACGATGACGGCGGCGAGCGTGTCACTGCCAATCTTGGTAAACTGAAACATATACAGTAAAATGACGATCGGAGGCATAGTGAGCATCCAAGAGCGATTGCGGCCCCAACGCATGGGCTTTGTGCCGCTGATAATGGCACCATAGAAGGGTGAAAGCAAGGCATCTGCAAGGGCGGTAATGGTACCGATGATACCCACCCAAAGCATGGGAAATTTTGCCACGTTTGTCAGGAAGAAGGTAAACAGGTAAAGCTCCACACTGGTCATCAGGCTAAAGCCAAAGTCTCCAATACCGTAGAGATGCCTAATTGCCGAAGATAACGGTTTTTTCATTGTTCCCATCCTTTCTTAATCCTATTAGTCCATAAAACAAAACACTCCAAAGTTTATATCAGCTTATGTACATCCTAAAACATCTCAGCGCTCATTCTATCGATTTCCTCACTGACCGCCTCATAGACGCCCGGATAAATGCTGCCGGAAAGGCCTCTCACTAGGCAGGGAATGAAATAGTTCTTGCCGTTGCTGCGGCAGGCCCGCTCAACCTCTTCTTTGATCTTCTCTCGGGTGATGTCGCCTCTGTCAAGAACGCCGTTATCCAGGTCTCCCATGAAAGAAATTTGCCCGCCGTATTTTTTCACAAGCTCGGGTACATTGTTGGTGGTTGTACAGCCCTGGAAAATGTCAATGCCCATCTCGATCATATGGGGCACCAGGTTTGCGGCGTAGGAGTCGGAGTGGTGGACGATGAGCTCAACGCCATGATCTTTATAGAAACCATAAATTTTCTTATAGGAGGGGACAAAGAATTCCTCAAACATCTCGGGAGACATGAACGAGGACTTGTGGCTTCCCCAGTCGTCGTGGTGGAAGATGGCATCGGGCTTCATATACTTGCAATACTGCTCTGCAATCTGAAGTTCATAGTCGGTGAGGAAGTCGATCAGCTCGTGCATGGCATCGGGCTCAAGATAAAAGTTTGCCAGACAGTCGTCCATGCTCATCAGGTGGTGGCACTGTTCAAAAAGTCCGGGGGCAACAAACATGGCGGCAAAATACTCATTGCGGTCAACGGCGTTTGCCATGGCAATCGCCTTTTCCCAGTCAGCCTCGGGATAGATAACCCGCGGCGGCTTTACAACGTCCTTCCATTTGGTTATGTCCTTTATGACCTTATGCTCATAATCGTGCACGGGAAATCCGCCGGGCTGCCCTTTTGGCCACTTGAATGTAATTCCCCATCCGTTCTGGATGGTGTTGCCAGGCGTTACCCCCGGGTTTCCCGCTGCAATGGGGTTGTTTCCAATCAACATCGAAAGAAATTCATACTGGTTCACAAATCTGTCCGGGTGTCCGCCTTTGATGGTCTCAACGAGATTTTGCCGTTTTGTCAACATAATAAATCCTCCATTCTTTGATTTTCTACCGTTACAATCTACAGCAGAATTATTTTCCTCCATATGTATTATATTCTAAGGAAACTCATTAAACACTCCTGCAGACGTACGAAGTTGAGCGTCCTTTGATTAGCCACACTGTAGAATTGAACAAATATATTCGCTTTCTGTATTATAAATATGTGTATATTTTACAAATTTCGAGTTTTGTCCTATCCGCCATGCCCTTGCGCTCCTAAGTCGTACTCTACGACTCACTGTCGGCAACGGCCCTTGCCCGCGGCATGGGTCCCGCCATTAAAGAAGCCCGCCCTCCCACACCCGACAAGGTGGTGGACTCTCTGCAATTTTTTTAGAATATGCAGTAGACGCGCAGAGTTTCTTTGGTCATCCCGGCTTTAATACTTGTCATGCTAACATGCTAAAATTCCCGTGAATTAATACCTATAATTATTACTAAAGAATAGCTCTTCTGTTTTTTGGTGCAGAAACCCCAGACTGCCGCGCAACCGTTTAACTGGGAGGCACTAAGAGTCAATTGAATGCGTTTGCCAAAATAAAAATGACCGGTCATCAAGACCGGTCATTTTTATTTTGGTATCATTTTTATATTGCGCATTACAAATCTAAAAAGCCCGGCTTTCGCCGGGCTTTTTCAACAGGCCGAAGTTTGCGGAACGGCAAATTTTTTCCCTTTTTTCTATATCTATATTACCACAAATCGGACAAAAATTCAAGACTTGTTCTTTGCCTCATATGGGTATATATCATAGTAGTGAGGTGTATGTGATGGACAATGATTTTTTGATATTACCGATGAAAACGCAGCTTGAAATTGAAAAAAATGAACTTCTATCCTGTAATCAAATGACCGCGCGGTTTGGCCTTGCGCTGTCTGGCCCGCAGATTCAGACTTTGGCGGAGCATCATTTTTATGCGCTGCAAAATACGGGGCGCGTGGAGTTCGGGGAGGGTATTTTAAAAAAGCTCATCTATGCTTTCTGCGATTCGCCTTATCTTTTTCAGGATAATTACGAGAATACGCTTTTGGCGCTTCAGGATTTGTTCTACGACTTCAAAAATGAGTCCATGGACAGGCTGTCGGACGACGAGCTGATTGAGGCGATGAAGACGGTCTTTAATAATAAGGCGCACGGGTCGCTGGATTATTTGAGCGGAGCATCACCGGAGACTTTATATCGCGCCGCGTGCGGCGAGGTACCTATAGAAGAGGCTGAGATATGGGAGGAAGAGGATGACTGACGCGCTTGAAAAAAGCGGCCTGGCACCGGAGGATTGGCAAAAACTTCAAGTTAGGCTGTGGGCGCTGCTTGCCGAACGCACCGCAAGATACACAGCGGGGGAGAGCAGCTCTGTTCCGCTTGAAACCGCGCAGAGACTGATGTCGTCTCTGTTATTTACGCTTGGCGTGGATGCCGGCGGAGGGCCGGATGGGATGAGCAGTCTGCGAAATGAGAATCTCAGCGAAAAATATGATCAGGGGCTAAGAACCATAGAGAAAAAAATTGAAATTGGGAAAAAGCTTTGGCAGGCATGTCTAATGAGCTGTCCTGGTATCGAAAATATATCCCTTCGCGATACGCTGAAAAATATCGGCGTCTTTTGGAAACGGTATGATTACCGTTTTTTTGCGCATGAAATCCCCTGCGATATCGACTACCAGCTGTGCCGCTTCGTCCCGGACAGGCTCTTGGGCGTCGACTATATCAACGCCTATTTGCGGCACCTGCTGATTGAGAATGAGCTGCTCGGCAAGTTCGATTGTAAGCTTGTGATCCAATTGCTCCAGCATTACTGCCCCGACTATAAAGGCCAACTGATAAACCTTTATGAGCCTGTGGCGGTCAACGCCATCGGCCTTACGTTGGTTAACGGCGACGTAAGGGCGCTCAGACTATCGGAAACGGAACAGGATAAAATTTCCGGCATGTTTGAAGCCTTCCCAAAGGCAAAAGCAATTGATACGCTTCAGCGGTCGGCGGATGCTCTTTGTAAAGGCCTTCAAATTCGTGATCCGAATGCCCGTCATTATCTGAGAAAGACGGCGGCGGATCTTTATCCGCGCATTGAAGCCGCTCTCCCCGGCGGAAATATCGGAGGGATTTTTCTGTCATATCATTCGTAATCCGTGGGAACAGAGCAGCAGAAGCCGAAAAATCAGATGTCGCATTTTTCCATCAGCGCCTGATCGCGCAGAAGAACCTCGGCTTTGCCGTCGGCAATGATTTTTCCTTTTTTGATAAAAATCGCTCTTGAGCATGTCTTCTCGGCAAAATCCAGGTCGTGTGTCGCAATGATTTTCGTTTGCGTCAGCGTATCCAACTGAGCCGCGAGCGTTCGTCTGGCCTTGGGATCGAGAAAGGCCGTAGGCTCGTCCAGCATGATGACGGACGGCGCCATAGCGAGGACCGTGGCAATGGCGGCCGTGCGTTTTTCGCCGCCGGATAAACGCATGGAGGAGCGGTCTTTGAGGTGCAGGATGCCAAGCTCAGACAAAACATGGTCGACCCGTTCGGCGACCTCCGGCTCGCTCAGGCCGTAGTTCCTCGGCCCAAAGGCGACGTCGTCTCGGATAAGCGGCATAAAGAGCTGATCATCCGGGTTCTGAAAGACAAGACCGATACGTCTGCGAATCTCATTGAGCGTGTGTTTTGAGAGCGTTATCCCGTCTGCAGAGATCGTTCCGCCTGCCGCGGTGACAACGCCCACAATGGCGAGCAGCAGTGTGGATTTACCCGCGCCGTTGGCCCCGATCAGGGCGATGCTCTCGCCGTCCGCAACGGAAAACGACAGCCCGTCCAGCGCTTTTATTCCGCCGGTGTATTCAACCGTCAGATTGTTTATCTCGATCATAAAAGAGCCTCCAATGCATGGGAATAGAGCGCGGGGACATCGATCAGCCGCAGCAGAACGCAAGGCACACAGGTGACGGCCAGATACACCCAGTCGGCTTTGGTAAATTTTGCGCGGCTTTTATGATAATCGCGCACGGCGTAGCCCATGCACTTCATGGCGTTATAAATCCGCTCGGCCCGGTCATAGCTTCGAATGAGGAGCTGGCCGGTAAAGCTGCCCATGTGCTTCATTTTCAAACCCTTTTGATTGGGACTGCGCAGCATATAAGCGGTGTACATGGTTGAGGCCTCTTCAAGCAGTGTGCCGATATAGCGGTAGGTCATCTCAAACATAGAAATAAAAATATCCGGCAAATGCAGCCGCCTGAGCTGATCGGACAGATCCCAGAACGGGGTCACCGCCACAAGCAGCATCACCGCCGCAACGCACAGAAAAGTGCGTAAAAATATCGCAATGAGCGATAATGTTCCAAATGTGATCGGCATACTGCCTAGCACAAGCGCCGTGGAACGATCGAAAATGATATTTGAAATACCCGCAAACAGCGCGAACGGCAGCGCCAGTGCAATGCGTTTGCCAAGAAGTGTCCAGGGGGTATCGGACAGCGCGGCGAGGACGACCGGGTAAAAAATGTAGGGGATCAGCCGCCCAATTTCATAGCGGTTGAAAGAGACGACCGTGACAATAAAGACAAAAGTGGATAGCATTTTTGCCAGACCGTGCCGCCGGTGTATACAGCTGTTGCCGCCTGAAAGCTGCTCGAGAGAGTATATTTCCTGTATTGCGCCGCTCATATCGGGCATATTTTCACCTGCTTTGATGGGATGTCGCGCTGTCGGGTTAAGACAGCGACTGTTTTTCGCTGTGGAATCGATTTATCGGGAAAACCAGAGGCTGCGGCGGTCAGACTGCCGACGACGGTTTGCACCGCATGATAAATCTTCCAGCCGTCATTATTCCATATATTACCCATAAAATCAACCCAAATTGATATGATCGCACTTAAAATTGCGGACATTCTTTAAAAAAGTGAAAAAATGGAAAAAAGCCGCCGGATAATACCGACGGCTTCCGCTTGAAGAGAAAGCCTCTCTGCCGCAAAGGCCTCGCAGAGTTTTGCCACCGGAGCGGCAAAAAATTTATCATCCGTCACGGAGGCGGACATGTGCCGCCGAAGTGACACTTCTCATGCAAGTCCGTGGTGAATGGACTTGCATGTTATTTCCTTGTAGACAAAAGGCTTTGCCTTTTGTCTAAGCCTAAGCCGCCGGATAATACCGACGGCTTTATGTTTATATATCTGATTATACGGCCGAGTGTTTCTTCTTCTTGATTCTGGAAATGAGAAGCCCGGTTGTCCCCGCCAGGATAAGCGTCATGGTTCCGCCGACGATACCTGCGACGGAGGTGCCGGTGGCCGAGCCGTCTTCACCGGCTGTTTTATAATCATAATCGGGCATAAACGCCGTTGAATTTTGAATGTCGGAGGCCCCGTCATAAATACCGCCTTGCGCTTCAAGCTCCTCGGTACCGGTTGTTTTGCCAATGGCCCATTCAAGGCCGTCGGGATTTGAAGAGGCAAAAATCGAAAGCGCGCCGCCCACAAGCGCCGCCGCAACGAGCAAAACGATAATGGGCTTTTTCATTGACACGCCTTTTCCAATAGCTCTGCTGCGCAGCGCGCTTTCAATGATCTCAGGCCTGATTTTCCAGACATAGGACACAATTGCGGCCGTGACAATGCCTTCGACCAGACCAATGGCCAGATGAATCGGCAGCATCAGGCTGACAAATGTGGTAAACGGGAGCTCCGTTATCCCGCTTGCCAGGGTCTCAAGAACGACGCTGAACGCGCCAAGCTCAAGCCCGATTACGGTCGCTGCAATCGATGCAACGGTGATGCGTTTGTAGCTTATGCCTCTTTTTAGTATCGGTTTGAATATGAGCGGATAGATGATGAGACAGGGGATTACCCCCATGTTGAAAATATTACAGCCCAACGCCAGCAGACCACCGTCGGCGAAAAATAAGCACTGAATGATAAGGACCGCCGCGAGAGATAAGAGCGCCGGGTAACCGCCGATCATAGACGACAATAGAATACCTCCGCCGATATGTCCGCTGGAACCCGTTGCGGGAATCGTAAAATTGATCATCTGAGCCGCAAATACGAAGGCGCCGGTCACAGCCATTATCGGCACTTTTTTTTCGCCGAGTTCGTCTTTTTTCACTTTTGCCGTCGAATAGGCTATCGCTCCGGCACTGACGGCGTACATGGTGATACCTACCGCCGGTGAGAGCAATGCGTCAGCCATATGCATAGTTTTCCCCTCCAAAATTGCGCTTTACTTCCTGGCATATCGAATGATCGCTCAGTTTCCGCCTGGCATTTCGGCTATCGCCTGTTTCTGCCTGCCGCCGTAACACCGGGCAAAACATCGCCGGACATTCGTCAAATAAAAGACAAATAGATTATATAATATAAAATAGCATGGCACAAGCGGGGGAGGGGGATATTTTCTTGTCAAAGAGCCATCCGTTTTTTCTCAGTGTGGTATATGGCGGAAGAGTTACCTTGATGGGCCGGTGGGTTATACGAATAATTTGGCCACAGATGCAAAAAGAAAACAAATCAAAGTGCCCATCGCTGTGGGGATTAAAAAAGAGAGCGCCGTCCATTTCCAGCTCCCGGTTTCTTGCTTTATCGTAAGCAATGTTGTCGAACAGGGCCAGTGCATCAGGGAAAACAGCATGGTGCTTACCGCAGTTATCCATGTCCAGCCGTTGGCAACGAACAGCTGTTTCATTTCCGCCAGATTGTCCAGTTCTAGGATGCTGCCCTGAGCCATATAGGCCATAATAATTATGGGCAGAACGATTTCATTGGCCGGGAAACCCAGAATAAAGGCGATGAGGATGACGCCGTCCAGTCCGAGAAGCCGGGCAAAGGGATCCAAAAATGCCGCGCAATGATTCAGCAGACTGGCATCGCCTATCGTAGCATTGGCCATAAGCCAAATGATCATACCTGCCGGAGCCGCCACCGCAATGGCCCGCCTGAGGACAAACAGTGTACGGTCAAATATCGAACGGATGATGACACGCCCGATCTGCGGTTTCCTGTAGGGCGGCAGCTCCAGCGTATAGGAGGTCGGAACGCCTTTCAGGAGTGTTTTCGAAAGCAGCTTCGTTATGGCAAATGTCATACCGACGCCAAGCACGATAACGGCTGTCAAAAAAATAGCCGACAGTATTGAGGAGAGCGCCCCTCCTGAAACACCGACGAAAAACATCGTTATGATGGCGATCAAGGTGGGGAACCGTCCGTTGCAGGGCACAAAGTTGTTCGTCAGTATCGCGAGCAGCCGCTCACGCGGGGAATCAATAATGCGGCATCCGATAACGCCTGCCGCATTGCAGCCAAAGCCCATACACATCGTCAGGGCCTGCTTTCCGCAGGCACAGCACTGTTTGAACGGTTTATCCAGATTATAGGCCACGCGCGGGAGATAGCCGACGTCCTCCAAAAGCGTAAATAACGGGAAAAAGATCGCCATCGGCGGCAGCATGACGGAAACGACCCAGGCCAGGACACGGTAGAGCCCCAAGACTAACACACCATGCAGCCAATCCGGGGCGCCAAGATAAAAAAAGAGGTCGGTAAGGCGGTCCTGGAACCAAAAGAGTGCGTCTGAGATTACCTGCGAGGGGTAATTTGCGCCTGTAATCGTCAGCCAGAATACAAGGGCAAGCAGCGCGAGCATGATCGGATAACCGGCCCATTTACTGGTCAGGACTCGATCGGCTTTCCGGTCGGCGTTATTATATGTTTTCTTTTCGTAGGCCACCGTATCCCGGCAGATGTTTTCAGCCGTAAGGACCAAACTGGAAACCACCATATCTTTCATTCTATCCGTGGTGATGCCCTGAGATTCAAGAAAATCAGAGGCCGCCTGCAGGGCGTCGCTCAATTCGGGGTCATTCAAAAAATCTTCCCCAAGATAGGCGTTGATCTCTCTGATTAATGATTTGTCCTGATCCAGCAGCTTAAGGCTGAGCCATCTGCTGTTAATTTTATCGCCGCTTTTTTGTCTGACGATATCTTCAAGCATTGAAATCCCATCCTCAATGACTTGCGGATAGTGGACTTGCAGGGCTGTTCTTTGCCTTTTTTCATCAATGACAGTATCAATCGCCTGCATCAATTGCAGCAGACTTTCCTTTTGCCGCGCAATCGTACCGACGACCGGCACACCAAGCCTTTTTGACAGCCTGGGAAGATCGATCGCAATATTTTTTCGTTTGGCCTCATCCATCAAATTGACACAGACAACGACGTTTGAGGAGATTTCCAGAGTTTGCAGCACCAGATTCAGATTTCGCTCAAGGCAGGTCGCGTCACATACCACAACGACGGCATCCGGATCGCCAAAACAAATAAAGTTCCGCGCGACCTCTTCTTCGGCCGAATGTGCCATGAGCGAATATGTACCTGGAATATCCACCATGACATAGGTGTGTTTTTGGCTTGAGCAATATCCCTGTGCATTTGTAACCGTTTTTCCAGGCCAGTTTCCCGTGTGTTGGTTCATCCCGGTAAGGTTGTTGAAAACGGTGCTTTTCCCAACATTTGGATTTCCTGCGAGTGCAACCACCTTATCAGCTGACGACTGTTTTCGGATTTCTAAGCCTGAATCGATTGCTTTGATTCCGACCGCACTGTTCGTTAGTCCCACGTTTCCATCTCTCCTCAACAGGCCCCGACCAAGATGTCCGCGCAGTCCTCAGAGCGGATGGCAATGACGGCGCCTCGAATAAAAAAGGCGGAGGGATCACCTCCCGGGCTGCGGCCCAAGCATTCGACCGGGGTATTCTCGATCAGCCCGATATCCAGCAAGCGCCGCCGCATATTTCCACTGGCCAGCAGCTTTTTTACAACCGCTTTGTCGCCAGGACTCAGACGATTTAAAGGTATCACGTCACTCATATATATAACCTCCAAAATATAGATTTAGGATAGAGAAACTTTTTTACTAATGCATAATATTCTTTAATCGAGGAATTGGTTACGCTGCCGTCTGAATCGTATATGAGGGGGAAATAATCGTTGGAATCAGAGATTTCTATACGTTAATGGGGAATTCGGTAAATTCAATCAAATCGAATCGGGCAAGAGAAACGATTTAAGCTCAAAGACCGGCTCTGAGTTTAACTCGAAGCCGGTCTTTTCACCATGAACTTTCTTATGCCGATGGATTGACGTGAATCATGCAGTGTTTCACGTCTGAAATGGTTGATTCAATGTTGTCATGAAGATAATGGGCCACCTGATGAGAGTGTTCAAATGTGATATTGTGATCCAGCGTGATCTCCAAATCAACATACAATTTTGATCCGAATTGCCTGGTCTTGATAATATCGATGGACAGCACTTCATTATTCCGTTTCACCACTTGTTCAATCCTATAGATGACATCCGGATTTCCTGAAGAATCCACCAATTTACTGCAGGCATCTGCACAGATGTCATATGCCGCTTTGTAAATAAAACCGGAAATTATGATGCAGGCAGCCGCATCGACAAGAGGAAAACCGACACATATTCCGAT
>JBFWKZ010000037.1:0-17871 GCA_050252415.1 Oscillospiraceae bacterium
CAGCGCGTTGTCTATGTCTCCTGCGACCCCGCGACTATGGCGCGCGACCTTGCCATCTTTGCCAAAAGCGCTTATTCCCCTCAGCGCGGCACCGCGGTGGACATGTTCCCCTGCACAAGTCACGTTGAGACGGTAGTATTGATGTCACGCTGTAACCCTTGATAATACTATGTTTCTAGATTGCATCTAAATTGACTACACAACCTAAAGTATGTTTTTGCGTTTGTGGAAACATATCTAAGTAAAGTATAATGTAAGTAGGGTCGAGTGGATAGTTCAGATTACGAGATAAAATTAGGTGAGCAAATGAAATTTGAGTTAAATGAATATAGCGGCGAATTAACAGACGAAGATATAATAGAAGATATTAAGCGAGTAGCTAAAGAAATGAGTAAAGACTATATTTCTATTTCTACATATAAAAAAAGTGGGAAATATTCACAAACTGCAATCCAAGGTCATTTTGGAACGTGGAAAAATGCATTGTCAATAGCAGGATTGCGTAACGAAAGAACAAAGTCTGAATTAAAGAGAATAAAAAATGAAGATTATTATGATGATTTGCAACAGATAGCAAAGCAACTTAACAAGGATACCGTATTATACGAAGATTATAAAATGTATGGGAAATATGCAGCAGAGCATGTTTTTTCGAGATTTAAAACTTGGGACAAGGCGTTAATGGCTGCAGGACTTCAACCAACGGGTTTGGCTAGAAGCAGAATTGACGAACAGACGCTTTTTGATGAGTTGGAACATATATGGACAAAATTAGGGAGGCAACCAACATCAACAGACATAACTAAGGGGAATATTTCAAAATATTCTCTTGATACATATAAACGAAGATTCGGTGGCTGGAGAAAGGCATTACAAGCCTTTGTTGAATACATCAATTCAGATAATTCGGAGGAAATGGAAGAAAAAATTACGGAAACTAAAATGAATAGTCAGGACAATATTTCTAAATCTGTTAATGTAGAAAAGCCTCTTCAAAAGAAAGAGCACAGGACTTCAAGAAATATAAATGCACGAATGCGTTTTAAGGTTTTGAAGAGAGATAACTTCAAATGTTGTGCTTGCGGTGCATCTCCAGCAAAAGATCCATCTGTAGATTTACATGTAGACCATATTATTCCTTGGGCTAAAGGTGGAGAAACAGTTGTTGATAATTTGCAGACGCTATGTTCAAAATGTAATCTTGGAAAAAGCGATATAATATAAATCGATATGTTTCCGTATACGGATAAAAGATTAAATTTGTTGTGGACATGTTCCCTGAAACGAGCAAAATTCTAAAAATGGTGTTGATGTATTCCCTTATACGAGAATATGCGATAATACATACAAGACATCAATGTGAACGGTTTGAGTCACATTGAAGCCGTCGTACAGTTATGTCATACCATGTAAAAAAGCCACTGCGCTTTCTGCTTAACGACACTATAGGAGATTGGAAAATATGAAAGTAAACGTATATACCTTAAATTCTTTTGCCAAGACAAAAGAAGGCGGAAACCCAGCGGGTGTTGTTATGAACGCAGATTCATTATCTGAAGGAGAAATGAAAAAAATTTCTGCCGCTCTTGGATTCAGTGAGACCGCTTTTGTCTTACACTCACATGCGGCGGATTTTAAAGTGAGATTCTTCACGCCAAATGAAGAGGTAGACTTATGTGGTCATGCTACGATCGCCACTTTTTACGCAATGTCATGTCTGAGCCTGCTAAAACCAGGTAAATATAAACAGGAAACCAGAGCCGGAATACTGGGCATAGAAATATTTAACAATCATTTTGTTATGATGGATCAAGCCATACCGGCATTTTCGGAGGTTATCGATAAAGACGAAGTAGCGGATTCTTTGAACATTAACGCTTCACAAATTTCATCAGATCTACAGGTGCAAGTTGTATCAACAGGACTTCGTGATATTATGGTTCCCATAAAAAGCCTTGAGATTTTAGATGCGATCAGGCCGGATATGAGAAAAATAGAAATAATCAGCCGGAAGTACCATACCGTTGGATACCATATTTTTTCTTTGCAATCCTTATACGGCGCTAACGCTTACTGTCGAAACTGTGCGCCCCTATACGGCATCCCTGAGGAAGCTGCAACTGGGACGTCAAGCGGCGCCCTTGGCTGTTATCTGTACCGCTATGGGAAAATCAATGAGAAACAAGCTTCAACCATTATTTTTGAACAAGGTTATTCGATGAAAAGGCCATCTGAAATCCGGGTGTCTTTAGCTGTAAAGAAAAATGAAATTTTTAACGTCAAGGTTGGAGGAAGCGCGATGAATTTGACTTTAAGGGAAATTGAAATATAGGCTATGAGTATGGCGATCTGCTCTAAAGGTCCAATCCGGCCTAATGCATGGGCGGCATTTTCAACGGCATAGAAAGTATACGCCGTATGTTTAGCGATATGACGACGGAAGATTCAAGCCATACAGGGTGTAAACCGGTAAATTGAAAAAAAGATTAATTCAGACCAGGAGCGAACTAAAATGGAAAAAGCAAAGGTATACTTTACAGATTTTCACACGGTAGCATTCGGAGACGGACTGCCCACTAAACTGAAAAAGCTAATCAAAAAAGCCGGTATTGGGCAAATCGACATGGACGGCAAGTTCGTGGCCATCAAAATGCACTTCGGCGAGCTGGGCAACATCAGCTATCTTCGGCCCAATTACGCCAAAGCGGTGGCCGACGTGGTGAAGGAACTCGGCGGCAAGCCCTTTTTGACCGACTGCAACACCATGTACCCCGGCAGCCGTAAAAACGCTTTGGAACATCTGGAATGCGCATGGGAAAACGGTTTTACGCCGCTGACCGTCGGCTGCCCTGTGCTGATTGGGGACGGACTCAAGGGAACCGACGATATTGCGGTGCCCGTAACGGGGGGAGAATACGTGAAGGAGGCCAGAATTGGGCGAGCCATCATGGATGCGGATGTATTCATCAGCCTGACACATTTCAAAGGTCATGAGATGACCGGTTTCGGCGGCACCATCAAAAATATTGGTATGGGCTGCGGTTCCCGTGCGGGAAAAACGGATCAGCACAGCAGCGGAAAACCGCACATTGACCAGACTCTGTGCCGAAGCTGCCGCAGATGTCAACGGGAATGCGCCAACAACGGTCTGGCGTTCGACGACGTCAGCAGAAAGATGACGGTCAATCAGGAAAATTGCGTTGGCTGCGGCCGCTGCCTGGGGGCATGCAATTTTGATGCGATTGCATTCGACAACAACACGGCCAACGAGCTTCTGAACTGCCGCATGGCGGAATATACAAAGGCTGTGGTGGACGGTCGTCCCAACTTTCATATCTCTCTTGTGGTGGACGTCTCCCCCAACTGTGACTGTCACGGGGAAAACGACGTCCCAATTCTTCCAAACTTGGGTATGTTTGCTTCCTTTGATCCACTGGCCTTGGATCAAGCCTGCGTTGACGCCTGTCTAAAGGCCGCACCGCTTCCAGGGAGCCAATTAGCTGATAATTTGACAAAACCGGGCTTTGTTGATCACCATGACCATTTTCGCAATTCTTCATCCGAGTCCGAATGGCGCACCTGTCTGAAACATGCGGAGAAAATCGGCTTAGGGACACGGGCCTATGAGCTGATCGTAATTAAATAAAAAGCATATAAAAACCGGAACGCAATTTTCTTCTGTGTTGAAGCTCTGGCATCAATTGAGATGATAAAGCGAAAAAGTGGCCGCAGGGTATAATTTCTGCGGCCCATTTCATTATGCAGAGGGTTGGTACGCATTTTATTAATTTGACAGTTTCTTTTATACTCCCTATAATGCAAGAAAACGATTATTGACATAAGGAAAATATCATGCAAGTTAATCTATGTTTAGCGCATAGCAAGGATGCGCAAGTGCTTTGGAATATGCAAAAAATCGCATTTGATGAACTATTCCGCAAATATCAGGACTTTGAAATTAATCCCGCAAATGAATCAATCGAAAAAGTGGGCAGCAGAATAAACGATAAGGATCATTTTTATTACTACATTAAAGCGAAGGATCGCATAGTCGGAGCCATTAATATAACAGACAAGAAAGACGGAAGTAACAAGCGAATCGCCCCGATCTTCATACTGCCGGAATTTCAGGGGTATGGGTATGCCCAAAACGCGATATTATATGCGGAGCGAATTCATGGAAAACACGGCTGGGTACTTGAAACAATTCTGCAGGAACCAAAGCTCTGCCGATTGTATGAAAAAATGGGCTATAAGCGGACCGGTAAAATCGCACATGTGAGCGATAAAATGGATTTGATATTTTTTGAAAAGAAATAAAAGACTAGGGCTTGTTTGTAAAATCAGCGTGTTTGGAATTCAAGACGAATTTTGTGTTGGACAAGGCAGATTTTCGCAGGCATAATTGCTTTATGGCAAGAAAATTTAACGAAGTACGATGCAAAATTCGGCAAAAGGACATATGCGAAGATTTTACAAACAAGCCCTAGCCAGATAAGGGAAATATGGTGCAAATATGAAAACGATAAACTCTGCTTTGGAAATCAATGAAATAAAGGGAAAAAATGATATGCTTCTCCTATATTTTGGCAGCGATACCTGCGGTGTGTGTCGGGATATGCTGCCGAAGCTTGAGAAGATACTTAAAAATTATCCCGATATCACGGCTGTGCAAATTGAAGCGCAGCGCTTGCCGGCGCTCTCTGCGAGTTACGGTATTTTTGCGATCCCTGCTATTATACTGTTGATTGAGGGGAAAGAAACACTACGCGAAGCCGGGATCATAAGTTTAACAGACCTCGATCAGAAGATATCACGGTATTACGATTTGTTTTACAAATAAAAACCATTAGGGGTTTGGTCATTTCCTGAAAATGGCTAAAACGAAAAGATAGCCGCCTAAGTTACAGATAGGCGCTAAATGGCAAAACCATCCTAAAAAACATGATCGTTCAGTTTGCTGATAGCCGCCATGTCTGCCATACATTACATAAAAAGGGTGAAATCTTTGAAACAGTGGAATTCAGTTAAAAAAGAGGAAGCCGGGTTTACACTTCTTGAATTGATTATCGTTATCGCCATATTGGGAATATTAGCCTTGATTGCAATACCAAATCTATTCTCTTTTTCGGAACGCGCACGTCTGGCTGCGGATCAGGCCACGGTGAGGGCCCTCAACACTGTAACGCCGGCATATCGGCTCACTGCTCAAAATGCCGACCCATTTGAAGATTCAGGCAACAGCAGCAGCGTTTTAATGCAGGATCTTGTAAGCGGAGGCTATTTATTAAAGACAGCCGAGCCGCAAACTGAGGGTGCCGCATTTGAATGGCTGTTCGACGATGAAAAATGGTATCTGATGTTCGAAGATTCGTATTATGTCATCTCCAGCACCGATGGTTTATCAAATACCCGAAATGGATGGCTGGAGGGGTCGTACAGCGGGTCTTCAAAGGATATTGTTATTTCCACTGAGTTGGACGGAAATAGCATAAAGGCAATTTATCAGGATGCGTTTGAAGGCAAAGACCTCACCGCCGTTACATTCGAGGACGGCAATGAAATAACGCGAATTCACGCCAGAGCGTTTAAGGACAATCAACTCAACAGCATTGTTTTGCCGGAAAATTTGCAAAGCATCGACGTATGGGCATTCTACAACAATAATTTGACAGAGATAACCTTGCCGGAAAGCGTTAAAACGGTTGAATGGCAAGCTTTCAAGAACAACGACATTACAAAAATAACGGTCGGCGATAACCTGACCACGATCGGCGACGGCGCTTTTGGCAATAATAACGACGAATTTAAAGAGGCCTACGAAACCGGAGGAGCCGGAACCTACCTGTTTACCGATGGGAACTGGGTAAAGCAGTAAAAATATTCAGATGAACGCCAAAGTACTTTAGCCAAAATATTAGCTCGGCACTTAACAGTGCCGAGCTAATATTAAGCCTGTTAGCGGGGTATTTTAAAGAGAAACGATTTGAAATAGCCGGCAGCGCTCGATTTTCCATTTTGTTTTCAGCGTGCAGCGGAATATCGGACCGAGACGCTTGACAGTATCGGCTGACAGTAACTCCCAATACAAAATCGTTTTATAAGGTCTAAGAAAGGATGTGCGGCCGGTGCTGGTGGAACTAAAAGGGGTCTCAAAAGCGTTTAAGACGGTAGAAGTACTCCACGCTATCACACTTTCAATCGATCAAGGTGAGATTTTTGGGCTTATCGGCCCTTCCGGAGCCGGCAAAACAACGCTGATCCGGCTGATCATCGGAGCCGTCGGCGCCGACAGCGGAACAATAACCGTCTCAGGCCAAAGGATACCGAATCTTGTTTCTCTGCGGAAAATTGGGTATATGCCTCAGAACGACGCGCTCTACGACGATCTGACCGGAATGGAAAACCTGCTGTTTTTCGGCGGGATGTACAATATGAGCAGGCGCGACCTCAAAACCCGGGCTTCGGCGGTTATGGAATTGGTGGAGATGGGCAGTGCGGCAGCGCGTCGCGTCGGCACATATTCAGGCGGCATGAAGAAACGGCTCTCGCTTGCCGTCGCTATGCTGCATAACCCGGAATTGCTTATCCTTGATGAACCGACGGTTGGCATCGACCCTATCCTCCGACGCAAGATATGGGAGCGATTCGACACCTTAAAGGCCGAGGGCCATACGTTACTGGTCACCACCCATGTCATGGACGAAGCTGTCCACTGCGACAGGCTTGGGCTGGTTTATAACGGCGGCATTCTCGCCTGCGATACGACGAAGGCGCTGCTCGAGCGCTCAGGCGGTTCGATCGAATCGCTCTTTTTGAATACAAAGGAGAGTGCTGAATGAAAACGATGCATATCGCCAGACGGATTATCCAACAGACGGTGAGTGACCGGAGATCGCTGGCGCTCATTCTCATTGTGCCGCTCTTTCTCTTTACACTGATTTATTTTCTTCTCGGCGATTCCGGCTACAAACCTCATATCGGCATCAGCGGCCTGCCGGCACAGCTCTCCGAGCGGATTGCCGACCAGGACGTTACGGTTGATACGCTCAGCGTCGACGAGGGCATCGCTGAAGTAAAAAACAAGACGCTGGACGCCTTGCTCTACGTTGAAAACGGGCAAATGACGTTACTTTTTGAGACAAACGACGCCGGAAAGACCCGGGAGGTCGAAAAAGCCGTGCAATCGGCGCTGGCGGAGCTTCTTCCGTCGAATACATCGCTAAATATTGACTTTCTCTATGGAAGCCGCGATGAAAATATGTTCAACGCCCTCGGCTATGTGATGCTTGGCATCATATCTTTCTTCTTTGTTTTCATTATTGCCGGTATCTCTTTCGTACGCGAACGGACAACCCAGACAATGGAACGGCTGATGGTCACACCGGTAAAGCGCTGGCAGGTCATTCTCGGCTACACGCTGGGCTTCGGCTTTTTTGCGGTCATTCAGAGTGTTCTGCTGCTCTCATACGTCCGTTGGGTACTCGGCCTTGCCATCGCAGGCCCGGTCACGGCTGCTGGACTCGTGATGATCCTGCTTGCCCTCTCGGCTGTCTGCATCGGTGCGTTCTTTTCAATTTTCTCGGAAAATGAATTTCAGCTCATGCAGTTTATTCCGGTGGCCATTATTCCGCAGATCTTCTTCTCCGGCCTCATCTCGCTGGATACCCTTCCCTATCATTTAGGCACCGTCGCTAAAATCATGCCGGTCTATTATGCGTGCGACGCGCTTAAAACCATCACAATACGCGGAGGCACTCTTGAAAACGTCATACCTGATCTTCTGGCGCTTCTTGTTTTTATCGCGCTCTTCTTTATGCTCAATATCTTGTCGCTTAAGAAATTCAGGCGGATATGATGAAAACTGCCGAGAGCCGTAAGACCCGTATCATCGCATATGCCGCCCGCCGCTTCACGGTAGTCTGCCCGTCCGCTGTCACAATGGACGACATTGCGCGCGGCGTGGCTATTTTCAAGGCAGCCGACTATTTTCGTCCGGACCTGGATGAGCACCTCGCCACACAAATTCCGATTGGCACGCTCTCACAGCTCCCGACGTTCTCTCCGCCCTCGGCTATCAGCCCGAGGCAAGTTTTCGCTCAGTGGTATCACTGTTGGTCGAGGGATGGAAAGCCGTATAAATGCTCAATTAACTACCTTTTTTATAGACATTGCGTATCATAAAAAGCGACTAAACCTACTCAAATTATTTCTTTAAATATTTCTTCTCTACACTAAACCCTCTTCCCTTTACTTCACTGACACGACTAATGATGACAAAGGCGTTCTCGTCTATTTGATGGACCAATTTCTCCACTTTATAGAGTTCTCTGTTGGATACGACACTGAGCAGAATATCCGACTCTTTTTCCAGATATCCTGTTTTACTGTGCAAAAGTGTTACCCCCCTGTCGACATCCGACAAGATTGCTCTTCTTATTTCTTCCACTTTATCGCTTAAAATTTTGAGTTGCATTTTATTCGTTCCAAAAATAAGAAGTTTATCTAAAACGATGGAATATATGATCACTAATAAAATGCCATAAAGGATTTTCTCTTTATCACTGAATGCCGCCTGTGCTATCAATATCACACAATCAGCAAGATATAAGCTTACCGATATCGGCACACGCGTATACTTATTGAGAATCAGCGGCGGGATATCCATACCGCCTGTACTGGCCCCCGCTCTGATGACCAAAGCAATTGATGTTCCAATACAGATACCGCCAAAAATGGTGCACAATAAAATATCATCCGTCAGAATGAATTCACCGGCTTTTTGTTGCAGGAACGCCAAAGCAAGCGGATAACAGAATGTACTAATCAGGGTGGTTATGGCAAAACTCTTTCCAAGGATGAGAAACCCAATAACAAACATGGCAAAATTAAACCATAAAACAAAACATGACACGGGGATATCAAAATAGTGATTAGCCCATAGCGCTATTCCTGTTGTGCCGCCGGTAATTAAGCCTGAAGGCATGATAAAGAACACAACCCCTGCCGCATAAAGAAAATTTCCAAAAATTATCGCTGGAATAGGTATAAGACGTCTTAATTTTTTCATCATTACCTCCATAAAAAAACGCCTGTTAGTTTTTCCCTAACAGACGTGGATCAAGGCATTCGCCCAATACATTTTTATTTATAACACAACCTGCTTAAAACTTCAACGCTCTGGGAAAAAATATTGGATCCAATAAAGCCATTAACAACAATCTATCCAAAGGGAAGATTTCATGTAAGCGAAAGCATTTTATAACCATTCTAATCTTGTCCCCTTTTTCATATTTCTTAATAACAGGCAATTGGAAGAGGGCGTAGAATTGACAATAATATATTTTCTTTTTGGTCTGCTTCTGGTGATCATCGGTGGAGACGCCTTTGTGGATTCCTCCGTAAGAATCGCCAAGCGCATGCATGTCTCCGAGATGCTCATCGGCGCAACGCTCGTCAGTATAGGGACCACGCTTCCGGAACTCATCGTATCCGCCACCGCATCGGTCCACGGCTACTCCGATGTAGCCGCCGGGAATGCAATCGGCTCCGTGATATGCAATACGGCGCTGATAGCCGGTTTTGTTGTGGCGTTCAGCCGATTTGCCCCGGACATTGCCTCGTTCTGCCGCAGTTATGCCCAGTTCTTTCTCGCGGCCGGACTCTATTGTGCATTTGCATGCTTTGGGGGATTGAGCCGCATTGCGGGCATCGGGCTTTTACTTGCGCTTTTTCTCTATCTTTTCGGCATATACGGTGCGACAAAGGGCGGCAGTAAAATTCATACCTCCGAAAAACTTGAGGGTTCATTGCTGTTGGATGTTCCGCAGATCACATTGGGCGCCGCCTTACTGTTCATCGGCGCAAATCTGCTCGTCGACAAGGGCACGTTTTTAGCAAGACAAATTGGAATACCGGACCATGTCATCTCCATCAGCATGATTTCGCTTGGTACGTCGCTTCCGGAACTTTTTACCGCAGTTTCGGCAATCCGCAAAAAGCACGGCGCCCTCTCAATTGGAAACATCGTCGGCGCAAATATTTTAAATCTGCTGATGGTCTCCGGCGTTTCGAGTGTGATTGAGCCGTTTACGCCTCTGCTGAGTATGCTGCGGGTCGATATCCCCGTTATGCTCTTTGTCTCTCTGCTTCTGGCCCTGCCCGTCATTTTAGGCAACAAGTTTTATCGCTGGCAGGGATTTGTACTTCTGATAAGTTATGCGACGTATATTACACATCTGTATATTGGTTAACGGCGGAAAAAACCGCCGTTATTGGGATACGCCTCCATAGCCCCCTGTTTTGCCGCTGTCAGGCAAGGCCGGGGGGCTATCTGGGTCACCACCGATCCAACAGAAAAATACCGCCCGTCAGGCGATAAAAAGCGATGATACTTTAGAGCGTCACATCCCGAAAAGCACAAGGCCGATCCATCGGACATGCAGCCCGACAACCGCAAGCTTTACGACGCAAAGGAGCGTCAGGAGCGGTACCGTACATCGGGCGCGCGGTCCGAAATGATAGACGACCGCCAGCAGGCCAAAAACGCCTGCGCCGATGCCGAGGGCGGTCAGTATCGGACAGGTCTGCATGGCCGATTGCAGGAGCGGATTGGCCTCGGTGATTACCTTCGCCCGAACACCGGCAGCCGTGCAAAAGCAATCGGCAAGGGTGAGGAAATAGGCAGAAACAACCAAGTGCTTTAATTTTATCATCTAAACCCCTCCGCTGCATATGTAACGATTATGCATCGGCGCAGAATGAGCTTCCGCACATTTCCGGGAACGATGAGCATAATCGCTGCAATATATGCGGATACAGGAGCTTTTATGAGGGCATCAGCGTCTTGATTTCCTGCTGGAGCTGAGTCACCTGCTGCAGTTTCCCGTCCCGCATCTGCATGAGCATCTGTCTTACCTCCGGATTTTGGATGTCCATCATATACCGGTTATACTGGCACTCATTCATGATCTCCGTCTGCAGCAGATCATATAACATATTCAGGTTACTGTTCACAATATAGCCTCCTGTTAAACAATCGACATTTCGGTCATTTTTTGGGAAATAGACTGCATATTACTTCTGGATGCCGCTTCCATTCCCATTAAAACACTTTGGAGGTTCGGCGTTGTGATCTGCTGTGCGGTCTGAGCAAATTTTTGCGCGGTCATATCCTCCATAAACAGCATTTCTTTTAACGCGTTGTTGATGATCTCCCGTTCAGTCAGCAATTTTATCTTCCTTTCCGCCCACGCAGTGAGCAATAAACTTTTCCCGCCCCATCAATGGTCGCGAGATAGACATCCTTTATATCCATGGCCCCATGTTTATTTAACTGTCCGGTTAGCCATGTTCGGTCATAACCGATCGCTTCAAGATTTTTATCAATTATCTTGCCGTCATTGACAAGGACCTTGGGAATTCCGCCCCCGGCTGTCGTGATATTTAAATCGGCCGACGTAACGGGCGCATGGTCGGCTCTCTTCAAGACGCTCACGCGCCCGCTCGTCTCCAGAATTGCGGTATCGACTTCCGCAATATTGGGCACATTGATCTCACGGAGCTGAGACAGCAAAAGCTCAATCGGGAATAGGCTCTTCAACATGTTTTTTCTCTGTATCTGTCCCTTGGAAACCAGAATTTCAGCTTTTCCAAACACGATTCCTGCAAAGCCCCGTGATTTTACGGCAATAAAAGCAATAAGATAGTGCATGAGATAGATCGTGACTGCGGCTGTGATCGTATTGGTAAAGCTGATTTTGGAATCAAACAGCGGTGAAGCGATAAGTCCTCCCATCATCCAGAAAAAAGTAAAATCAAATCCGGCGTATTGCCCTCCGGACCTATGCGGCAAAAATCGGCTCGCGATATAAAGCATGGCGCCGACAATGAGCGTCCTTAAGGCAAATCCCAAAATGCTCAACTCCTGCGACGAATTCCAGATGTCTTCCAACAAGATCTCACTCCATTACACACTGATATATACCGTTCCGTCGCCTTCATATGCCGCCAGAAAGACATCCTTTGCCGTCATAATGCCTTTTTCCTTCAATTTTTTATCGAGCCAGGTAAAATCCTGACCTATCCCTTTGAGGTTATCATCCTGAATCTTTCCGTCGTAGATCAATAGGATTGGAACGCCGACATTTTTAAAGGGCAAATTCATTTGTTTCCGCATTATAACCGATCTGTCCACAGCGATAACGGCTGCAATCGAACCGATGGTAATTCCCACAACATAGTCAAAGAATGTGATCTGCGACAGCTGCTTTCTTCCCATGAGCAAAGCCAGGCACAGAAGTCCGATAAAAGTAATCACAGATCTCAGTATAATCTCAACGTAGGTGTTCACAGCATTTCTCCTTTGGTGATGGGACAAGAATATTTTACTGCTTATACATAATTTAACCGGATTTGTTTAAAATATCGGATGTAAACAAGCTTTTTGCTTAAAAATCCCATACGGATCAAAGCCTGGCGTGCCGTTTCGCCGCTAGCAGGCGAAAGCCGCCGGAATT
This sequence comes from Oscillospiraceae bacterium, assembly GCA_050252415.1. Classification (GTDB taxonomy): domain Bacteria; phylum Bacillota; class Clostridia; order Oscillospirales; family Oscillospiraceae; genus Heteroscillospira. Next base: position 12,519 of record JBFWKZ010000037.1, read on the forward strand.
CTAAAAAAACTATGGATACCAGTCTTTTTAGTATGGGGAAAAGCGGTGAAAGGAGCCATTATGCAGACACAGACACAGGTTCAACTGACACAAAAAGAGAGAATGCTGCTTGAGGATGATAAGAGCCAGGAAGAAATTTGTATTATTAAGTATCAAAATTACTCAAACCAAGCGCAGGACCCTCAGCTGAAACAGCTTTTCAACACGCTTGCCACCGAGGAACAGCATCACTTTGACATGCTCAATCAAATGCTTCAGGGCCAGCAGCCCAATATGGCACATCCGCAACAGCCGCAGCAGCAGAGCGTTCAGACACAGCAGTCCACATATCAGGGCGCAATGAACAATACCGGCGATAAGATTCTCTGCAGCGATTTGCTGTCAACCGAAAAATATGTTTCGAGCTCCTATAATATTGGCGTATTCGAAGCCGCATGTCCTGTTGTAAGACAGGCGCTTCAGCACATTCAGCAGGATGAGCAGCGCCATGGCGAACAACTTTTTAACTATATGAACAGCCATGGCATGTACAACGTACAGTAGCCGCATAGGTACGGTGGAATTTTCTGAGATCCTACCGATCCGGTAAGGACACGCCAAATTTTCACAATCGGCAAAATAGGCAAGATTTTAGGGAAGCGCTGATTAAATCGCGTTGGATGGATGAGAATCCACTTATTCAGCGCCTCCTTAGGTATTCAAAAAGGAAGGCAGGTAAAACCTGTCCTTCCTTTTTGAGCTTTTACTTTTAATCGTTTCGTTTTTTAAAAAAATAATTTCAGCGATCTTGCCGCATAACAAGTTTGAGATAAATTTGGGATTCCGGCTATTCAATATTTTTTATTAAAGCGTATTGTACTGTGCTGATTAGCCTTGAATCGATTGATTTAAAGGCGATATAATAATGATAAAGAGATGATGTTATGCCTGAAAAAGATACCTTCCGGCAGATCGAAAACTGCATTATGGGTGATGAGGCTCCGTCTGAAATCCTGAGGGACTTTGCACAGCAGCCGTGGTTTGGCACATTCCCCTTCTCCCTGTTATTGGCGGAAATCAAAACCGAGCAGTCTCCGGTCCATCATCCGGAGGGCAACGTCTGGAACCACACCCTAATGGTTGTGGATGAGGCCGCGAAGCGAAAACAATTCAGTACCGCCCCAAGGGAATTTATGTGGGCGGCGCTGCTCCACGACATTGGAAAGCCGCCTGTCACAAGAGCGCGAAAAGGCAAAATCACCGCTTATGACCATGACCGCGAGGGGTACAGACTTGCCGGTGACTTTCTCTCCGCACTGACCGACGAGACGGATTTTATTGAAAACGTGATGTGGCTGGTGCGCTATCACATGCAGGTCTTATATGTGACTCATGGGCTTCCATTTCAGGATATTCCCGGTATGCGCGCACATACGGATAGTTACGATGTGGCCCTTCTTGGCTATTGCGACCGTTTGGGAAGAACCGGCGCAGACGCAGACGCGGAGCGACGGAGCATAACGCTTTTTTTGGAAAAATGCCATGAAAGTGATGCCGTCCCATGGTTAAAATAAAGTTTCGCCGTGCGAAAAACCATCGGCGCTTTATGCGTTACCGCCCGTTGAGACGCCCTGGAAAATTGCATGGTATTATCAAAAAAAGCAGGCCGCATCCTTTTTTGATGCGGCCTGCGCGTTTATTACTTAATAGCGGCTTCGCCGCGCTCTTTTGTACGGATACGAATCGCATCCCGAACATCGGATATGAATATTTTACCGTCACCGTATTCGCCGGTCCGAGCCGTTTCGATAATATTGTTCACAACGGCCTCCACCTGCTCGTCCAGCACAATCATCTCGACTTTAATTTTAGGCAAAAAATTGTAATCCACCTCGGTTCCGCGGACGAACTCCTTCCAGCCCTTCTGATTCCCGCAGCCCATAACCTCTGAAATGCTCAGGCCGTTCAGGCAAAGCCTATCCATGATTTCCTTGATGTCCTCCAGCTTTTCGGGACGGATATACGCTTCGATTTTCTTCATTTGATTCATCCCTTTCTCAAAAATCAATCAAAGCCGTTGAATGACGGATAGGCTTTCTCACCGTGCTGCGAAATATCCAAGCCGATATCCTCATCCTTCTTCGAAACCTTAATCCCCTTGGTGACCAAGGAGGCGATACCGCCCGCAATCAGGGTTCCGACAACAGCGATCACAATTGTTGTGGCCGTCGCGACAAGCTGGCGGAGAAACAGATCCACATCGCCAAACACGAGGCCGTTCCAGGCGGCCGCCGGGTTGATGCTCTTTTGGGCAAACAGGCCGGTCGCAATGCCGCCCCAGATGCCGCCGATACCGTGGCAGCCAAATACGTCCAGCGCATCGTCGTAGCCGAACTTCGGCTTGACGACACTGACAAAGTAATAGCAGATGGGACTGACCAGCGCGCCGATGATGATGGCGGACCAGACCGGTACAAATCCCGCTCCCGGCGTGATGGCGACAAGGCCGATGACAAGTCCGGTTGAGCCGCCGACGAGAGTCGGTTTGCCGATCTTTACGGTTTCAATCAGGAGCCAAGAGAGCATCGCCGAGGCCGCCGCGGTAATCGTCGTCATAACCGCATGCGCCGCAAGGGCGTCTGCCGCAAGGGCACTGCCGCCGTTAAAGCCGAACCAGCCGAAACAGAGGAGCGAAGCACCCAGAAAGACAAAGGGTACGTTATGCGGATGATAAGTGGCTTTGCCGTAATTTTTCCGCTTGCCCAGCATAATGGCGAGGACCAAGGCGCTGACGCCGGAGCTGATATGTACGACATTGCCGCCCGCAAAATCGACCGCTCCGATCGCATACAGAAGCCCGCCGCCCCATACCAGGTGGGCAAGCGGATAATACACGATGAGCGACCAAACGGTGATGAAGACGACCAGGGAGGAAAACTTCATTCTCTCCGCCACAGCGCCGGTAATAAGTGCCGGAGTGATGATGGCAAACGTCATCTGAAATATGGCAAAAACCAGCGTATTCGGATATGGGAGCGTCATATCGTTGAGCGTATCAAAGTTAAATCCGGCCCAATTCAGGTTGCCGATTATGCCGCCGATATCTCCGCTGAAGGATAGCGAAAATCCAACCAATACCCACAGGATAGAACCAAGTCCCATAAGGATTGCAGACATCATGATGGTATTGATAACATTTTTCCTTTTCGCCAGTCCACCATAAAAAAACGCAAGTCCGGGTGTCATGATGAAAACGAGTGCCGAAGAAGTTAAAACCCACGCAGCATCTCCGTGATTCATATAACCTTATCCCCCTATCAAATAAATATATATTTTTCCAATAAAAAAAGGCAATAAAAAGCCAAGCCTCATGCAAATGCACGAGGCTTTGGCCCCATTGCCTTATAAATCACACTATGTCCTGTACCGCATTTGGCACATTGATGGATTTTAGTCTAACAGAAAGCCAATATTTTGTCAAGTAGAAACATGGCCGAACGGACCGCCCGTTTACACGCCTGCTATTTGCCGTAAAACAGCAGGCGACGGCATATCTGCCGTCTCTCTAACCTGATCGTCATATTCGATCAGTCTGGCGCGATTCGTACCTCCGCCCGATCATCCCATTACGGGAAATTCTATTCTATTTTTAATGCATATTTTGCCATGCGAACTAAATTTTTTATTAGAAAATCCGGATATTTTGTCGATCAACGCCAACATATCGTTGCAATTTTGCTGAATATGTTGTATAATCCATCGACGGGGTTGTATGAATTTTGTATATGGCGATGTTTATTTTTTATGCTTCCCCATTATCATACTTTCTCAACGACTGGTGAAGTTTTGGATAAGCTTTATAAACTAAATGAGGTGATAACATGAGTCTGATAAAAACTGTCGCGCAGCTTGAAACATGGTTTGACAAAGCAAACCGTATGAGCAAGACGCTGGGTTTAGTCCCAACAATGGGTTATTTGCACGAAGGCCATTTGTCTCTTATCCGAGAAGCGAAAGCGCACAACGACCTTGTTGCGGTCAGCATTTTTGTGAATCCGACACAATTTGCTCCCGGTGAAGACTATGTAAGCTATCCGCGCGATATTGAGCGCGATTATAAGCTGGCTTCTGAGGCCGGAGCCGATATTGTTTTTAATCCCGATGTCTCTGAGATTTATATTTCCGGCTCCTCCACGACCGTTGAAGTGACGGGTGATCTCACGAAAAAGCTCTGTGGGGCTTCCAGGCCGATACACTTTAAAGGCGTAGCCACGGTTGTGACCATGTTGTTCAATATCTTCAGACCGGACAGAGCGTATTTTGGACAGAAGGATGCGCAGCAGGCGCTTGTCATCAAAAAAATGGTCCGAGACCTGCACATGCATGTCGAAGTCATTGTTTGCCCAATCGTCAGAGAGGCTGACGGCCTTGCCAGGAGTTCCAGAAATGTTTTTTTAAGTCCCCGGGAACGGGCGCAGGCGCCAAGCCTCAACAGAGCGCTTCAAGCTGCCGAGGATTATCTGAAATCCGATGCCGCCGATCACAACAGCGTTTCCAAATTGGTTGAATTGATCGAAAGGGATATCACCCAAAATGATCTTGCGGTCATCGATTACGTTCAGATCCTGGATGGCGAAACGCTTGATGATATCGCGTATATCGAGCCTGGGAAAAAGGCGCTGGCCGCCGTTGCCATCAAATTTGGCAAGACAAGGCTGATCGACAACCGAGTCCTGTCGATATAAATAGGTGATAATATGTTTTTTAATATGTTCAAAAGCAAACTCCACCGCGCAACGGTGACGCAGTCCGATATCAACTACGTCGGAAGCATAACCATTGACAGTGAGCTTCTTAAAAAGGCCGGTATTCTTCCGGGTGAAAAGGTTCAGATCGTGAACATCAACAACGGTGAGCGCTTTGAAACCTATACCATTGAGGGTGAAGCCGGAAGCGGCGTCATTTGTATCAACGGAGCCGCCGCCAGGCTTGTGCAGGTTGGGGATAAGGTCATTATCATCGCTTATGCCCTCATGGACCAAAACGAGGCGAAAGAATTTAAACCAACCGTTCTGGTCCTCGATGACAAAAACCGGGTCACCAAGATAAGACATCAGGAAATTCATGGTACAATCGAATAGTAAGCCAACAATATGAGACCGGGTGTATGAGACCCGGCCTCATTATTTTTATACAAAATAAATCGAATATTTATCATGATACTTTTATCAATACTTTTTTGTAATCGTCTCGGAAAGTATTCAACAAAATTTTCTCCGAGACTTTATCATATTTGATAAAAATTTTATTATATTTATGCCAATTCGACAAAATATAGTTGGCGTTCTATAACGTGGCTAAACCGATTGTAATA
>JBFWKZ010000038.1:0-17653 GCA_050252415.1 Oscillospiraceae bacterium
CGCCTCTTACCCAATATACAGATCATATTGAGTGCCAACAGGTAAAGAGACCCTGAAAAATAGATAAATTTGTTAGTTCTTTAGAAAAAGCGTTCTGAAACTTATAGATTTTAACAATAGGGTGTCATTAAAAATTATTAATCAATGCTGGCCGCAGTCAGAATTCATGTCAATTGTCATAGCGTTGTTAAAATATCGTTTCATGTGAAACACTAAGTGTAACGTTTATCTTGTCATTATGTTTTATAATCACTTGCATTGGCACGCTTATTGTGTTAATTTTAAATAAATAGATTGGGGAGGGAGAGCCATGAGATGTAAAATTGGCGTTGTCAGTGTAGGTTTGCTGCGTAAATATCTCTACCACGAGGTTGAAAATATGAACCTGCCGGCTGATTTTATCTTTGTCGATATTCTTATGCTGGGTATAAACAACTTGCCCGAACAATTGGAGAACGTGGACGTCATCCTCTCCAGCGGCTATAACGCAAAGATGCTGAAAAGCCTGACCAGAAAACCTGTCATTACCATTGAACCGAGCCTTTTCGACCTGCTCGTTGCATACAGCCAGGCGGTAATCTATGATTCAAAGCCTATTGTCATTTTTCCGTTTAAACAAAACAACCTAAAAATAGACCGGATACAGAACATACTCTCTGTTGACATTACTCCGAACTGGTACGAAGAGGTCGACTGTCTCGACATCATGATCAAATCCTACATTTCCAGAGGCTGCAAATGCGTCATTGGCAGCGGGCTCGTCTGCGACACGGCGGAAAAATATGGAATAAAGGGGATATTTATTTATCCCGAAGAATCTTTGCAGTCTTTTATTGAGCTGGCATATGATATGGCAAGCTCCATCTGCGACGAGGCAGAAAAAAATGAGCGGATGACAAGCGTAATCGATAACTCAAAAAGTGCCATCATCTTTACCGACGAGCAGGGCTGGATATCAATATGCAACCCAAAGGCGCAAAATATTTTTCACCAGGCCGCAACAATAGTAGGCACCTACATTGGCGACTATTTCAAGATGGAAGAGCTCAGTCCGGCCTATGACAGGGGCGAGCAGATAAAACACCTTATCTGCCGCTTCGGGGAAGAAAAATATATCGTTTCCGCACGCCCGGTCTTGCAAAAAGGACTCCTCTGTAACGTCATGCTGACGCTGGACAACATCAAATCCATTCAGAGGCAGGAATACTACATCCGAAGCTCTCTGGCACAAAAAGGATTTATTGCAAAACACAATTTTGACGAATGCGCCTCTGAAAGTCCCACATTTAATGAGATGGTGCATGCGGCAAAGAAATTTGCCAGAAGTGATGATAATATCGTCATTTTTGGTGAAACTGGAGTTGGCAAGGAAGTCATCGCTCAGTCGATTCATAACCACAGTCCAAGGCGCGAGGGCCCTTTTCTCGCCGTCAATTGCTCCGCCATCAGCGAAAATCTTTTGGAAAGCGAACTCTTCGGTTATGACGAGGGAGCATTCACCGGCGCAAGAAAGGGCGGTAAGCAGGGACTTTTTGAGTTGGCACATAACGGCACGATATTCCTCGATGAAATTGGCGAACTCAGTATGACGCTTCAGAGTAAACTGCTTCGTGTGATACAGGAAAAGCAAGTCATTCATATCGGTGGAAATAAAGTTATTTACTTCGATGCGCGGGTGATAGCCGCTACAAACCGCAACCTCTGGGAACAAGTTCAGCGAAATGAATTTCGGGAAGACCTCTATTACCGTCTTGCGGTGCTTGAGGTAAACATCCCTCCGCTCAGAGCGCGCCAGGAGGACATTTTCCGATTGTTTTTGTCATTCGTCAGCCGGCAGCTACCGATGTATGCGGCACAACTGAAAAAATATCAGTCCGCTCTGTCTCCTGTGCTGTGTGCATACAGCTGGCCGGGAAATATCAGAGAACTTGAAAATTATACAAAGATGATCCTCGCCACCATGGATGATGGAGAGCCGATGGAGATATTTATAAAAAGAGTCAAAAAAGAGGTCATGGCCCGACAGGCAAAAATGCGAAGCCTTCCCTCACCAAAGATCACCGTTCCGCATGAGTCGCCTGAAGATGAATATCAGCGCATATATGACGCGCTTGTCACTACAAATGGTAACTATACAAAGGCGGCCAGCCTTTTGGGAATAAGCCGCGTGACATTATGGCGCCGTTTAAAAACATATCAAAACGATGCAAAATCATAAATATTATTTCAATATATTGCCGTTCTATTTTTTATAAACCCTGTCGCAAATGCTTTGAAGGCGGATATTTTATGAAATCGATAAGAGACGTTTATAAAATTGGCCGGGGGCCGAGCAGTTCGCATACGATGGGACCGGACAAGGCCGCCAGGATGTTCCGGGCGAAAAATCCCAACGCAGATACCTTCCGCGTCATACTCTATGGATCTTTGGCGGAGACAGGGCGCGGCCATGGTACGGACGTCGCGATAAAAGAGGCTTTTTCCCCGATACCGACCGAAATCGTATTCAATACGGAAGCCTCGGAACTGCCACACCCCAATACCATGGATTTCACCGCTTGGCGCGAGGGAAAAAAGCTTTCCGATATCCGTGTCATGAGTATTGGCGGGGGCGACATTGCGATACTCGGCCGAACCTCAGCCGCTGAGCCGGATATTTATCCGCATAACAGCTTTGCTGAAATATCCGAATACTGCAAACATGATAATCTGCGTCTCTGGCAGTATGCCGCCCGGTTTGAAACTGCCGATTTTTTTGATTACCTTGCGCTTATTTGGGAAACCATGAAACGCGCCATTTCAGACGGTCTTTCCATGACGGGAACGCTTCCTGGCGGGCTTGGCGTAGAACGCAAGGCGCAGTACCTTTATAATCAGCGGCATATCGACGAAAGTAAAGCAACACGCGAAAACCGCATCGTCTGTGCCTATGCTTTTGCCGTAAGCGAACAAAATGCCGACTATGCTACAATAGTCACGGCACCGACCTGCGGCAGCTGCGGAGTACTGCCCGCCGTATTAAAATATATGCAGGATACGCGAGGTTTCCCTGATGACGAGGTCTATCACGCCCTTGCCGCCGGTGGAATAATTGGCAACCTCGTCAAGACAAACGCCACGGTGAGCGGCGCCGAGGCAGGTTGTCAGGCGGAGATCGGTACGGCATGCGCCATGGCCGCAGCCGCTTTGGGCGAGCTCTTTGAAATGGGTATCGATCAGATCGAATACGCCGCAGAGGTCGCTCTGGAGCATTACCTGGGGCTGACCTGCGATCCTATCGGCGGACTTGTACAGATCCCTTGTATTGAGCGCAACGCCGTTTCGGCAATGCGCGCCATTAACGCGCTGTCGCTCGCAAATTTCCTGACCAACACCCGTAAGATATCCTTCGATATGGTGGTAGAGACGATGTATGAAACCGGGCGCGATATGTCATTCCGTTATCGCGAAACCTCTCGCGGCGGACTTGCCAAGTTATACAGCCGTTACCCCAAAAAGTAATACGGTTTATAACGGAAACAGCCGGCACTTAGATACCGGCTGTTTCCGTTATATGCTTATTATCAATTTTCAGCTTATACCTTATCCCGATGGATTCTCCAATACCGTTACCTTATCGCCCGTGAGGTCTCAGGGTTGACATCAATTTACATTGCAGGGTATAATAACCGAAAAGCGGCTATTATACCCTGCATGCCGGACGGTTCCGCCTCCGGCGGGAGTCCGGCTGCCATCTCTGCCGCGACCGCCTCGCCCCGTAAGGGGCAACCGGTAAGTTTACAAAGGAGTTTTTTATCTATGAATGTCCGTGAGCTTTTCCCGAAAAAGCTGGGCTTTGGCGCAATGCGTCTTCCCGGTTCGGCCCAAAATAATATTGACTATGCTCAGGTTTCACTCATGGTGGACATGTTTCTTGAGCAGGGTTTTACCTATTTTGATACCGCTTATATCTATCAGGGCTCCGAAGACGCTCTGAAACGCTGTCTCACCTCCCGTTATCCAAGAGAGAGTTTTCTGCTCACCGATAAACTGCCGGTTTGGAGCAGTAAAAACTGGGCTGATTATGAGCGCGATTTCAGCACATCCTTAAATCGCTGCGGCGTTGATTATTTTGACATCTACCTGCTGCACAATATGGGCACTCCCACCTATCCAAAGGCGCAGGCCGCAAAAGCCTTTGAATTCATCGCGCAGAAGAAGACAGAGGGCAAAGCACGCTTCATCGGCTTTTCTTTTCACGATACACCCGATTACCTTGATAAGATCCTGGATGAGCATCCGGAGGTAGACGTTGTCCAGCTTCAGATAAACTATGCCGACTGGGAAAACCCGGCGGTACAATCCCGCGCCTGCTATGAGGTGGCAGCAAAGCACAATAAGCCCGTTATCGTCATGGAACCGGTAAAGGGCGGCGGCCTTGCAAAGCTGCCAGCTACCGCGCTTGAAGAGCTCAAAAAATTAAATGCCTTTGCCACCCCCGCTTCTTATGCGGTACGCTTTGCAGCTTCGCTTGAAAATGTCGTTATCGTCCTCAGCGGTATGTCCGATCTCGCGCAGGTGAAGAATAATACTGATTATATGTCGGACTTCTCTCCGCTGACCGGAAGTGAGCGTGAAGCACTTGAGCGTGTAAGGGATATCCTCGCATCCTCCAGCGAAATCGGCTGCACCAACTGCCGCTACTGTGTGGAGGGCTGCCCGATGGCCATTCCCATTCCCAACCTGTTCAGTGTATACAACGGCGTAAAGCAATACGGCAAGGGAAATTTTCCAGCCATGCTGTTTGAACGCGCAATTGAAGGAAAAGGCAAACCAAGTGATTGTATCGGCTGCGGCCTGTGCGAAGACCATTGCCCACAGCATCTTCCAATTCGTAAGCATCTTAAGGCCATTGGTGAAATGTTTGAAGGCAAGCCCCGTACTCCGGGTATCCTGTAACAAAATTCCCTGAATAAAAGACGCAGACTATTACTTCATGTCGCTCTATGTATTTTTGGGGTGATATCGGGCAAATATATGGGACTCATACCGGCAGAATCTGAACCAAGATAAATAACCACCGCGGCAAAACGCTCACTTACTTCCATTAGGTATATCCGCACGATCATCCCTCCGGTCATACCATTGATATTGCCTTCCCTTCGGGAACCGTTGCATCGTACACATTAACGTCCAACACGTTTATGATAACCCGACCGGCCTCATTGATTTCACGTATTGGATGCATGTACAGGTTTTGCGGCCTTTATTTTTAACGCAATCTCTGCGTATAATAATAAAGTGCGTTTCCCTTCAAGGGAAACGCACTTTATTATTATTTACCGGTAAAGCGTACTTATCAGGCAAATATTTCTCCGGTACCAAGACCTTTGGAACTTTGTCTTTCAGCAACGGCTTTATCACGGCAATCGCGATTATCCGATTAAAATTTTTCCTTACTTATCTTATCGATCACTTCACTGGCACACTCGTAAACACCGGGGAAAGTGGATATGCCCAATCCCTGAGTGATGCAGGGGATAAAATACTTCGTGCCGCACTCGTCGCAGACCTTACGGACGGCCTTTTCAACAGCCTCTGGCGTCCAGCCGGGATAATCCACCATAGCGCTGTCTATTGCGCCCATAATGGTGAGATCGGGGCCATACTTCTTCAAGAGCTCAGGTACGTTATTCGAGTGCATGGCACCCTGCCAGACATCGATACCCATTTCGATCATATACGGAACCAGAGTCGCACAATAGGAATCGGCATGGTGAACAATGACCTCTACGCCGTGGTCTTTGTAGTAGCCATATACCCGCTTATATGCCGGAAGGAGGAACTCTTCAAACATATCGGGCGAGATAAAAGTAGAGACCTGGCTGCCCCAGTCGTCATGATGGAAAATCGCGTCGGGCTTTAAGTATTTGCAGAGCTGCTCGGCATACGTAATTTCCCAATCGGCTATATAGTTAATAAGCTCCTTCGTGTAATCCGGCTCAACAAAATAGTTTACCAAAGCTCTTTGGATCTCCTGGAAGTGGTGAGTCTGCTCAAAAATGCCAGGCGCAACAAAAGCGGTGGCAAAGTATTCCTTACGGTCTACTTGCTCCATCGCCTCGATGGCGGGGGCCCAATCGGCCTCGGAAAACATGATATTCGGAGCATGAACATAGTCGCGCCATTTTGTTATATCTTTTAAGAGGATGTGCTCCTCATCGTGTACGGGGAAGGAACCCGGAGTACCCTTCGGCCACACATTGTAGACGCCCCATGCATTCCTTACGGGAGGTCCTCCCAGCTCTGGGAACAGGGGATACTTTGTAAAATACGGGTTGACCATCAGCATAGACAGGGCTTCATACTGATTGACGTAACGGTCCGGTTTGCCACCGCGGATAGTTTCAAGCATATTTTGTCTCTTGGTCAGCATAGTAATCCTCCTTAAATTTGTGCAAAAAGTGCAATCTGTTCTAATTTATGCGAGAGTAAATTAGATAAAATATCTCTCAATATATTTATATCATATTTTACCTCTCTAATATATGCAACATAGTGCTTGATTTTTTAGCCTACTGCTTATACACTATGTATAAGATTAGGAAGCCGACCCTGCCGGGGCGGGGTGGCGTTCACCCGGAAGGATAACATGGTCAGCCACAACAATTTACTCCATGAAGTGGGGTTGGGATTAGTATGACTCGGCTAAGTTCACACAAGGAGAAGTATTATGAAGCTTTCCATATCAATGATTGCTAGAGACCTTCCCTATGTTACGCTGGAAAAAGGCAGCGGCAAGCTTCTCTATGACCGTTGTGAAGTGCTCTGCGCCGGCGGCGATTTAAAGCCGGACGTCCTGTACCTCACCCATAGCGGCGCTATCCCCAAAGGGGTCCGGGCAAAAGAAGGCTGCGGCGCAGTATGTATCGGACGCCTCCCGACATCCGCCTTACCCGGCGTTGAGATCCTGACAGTAGATGAAGAGATCGACATTTTAACGCTTGTAAATACGGTTAATGCCATCTTTTACAAATACAATGCCATTGAACTGAAGCTGCATGAGGCCGTAAACGGCCGCGAGGATGTGCGCAAAATCGTTGAGCTTTCCGCCCCTATGTTCGATGGAAACGAGCTCATTGTTGTCGACTCGGACTTTTACATACTTGCACAATCTGGAAAAGAACTGCATACCTTGAAAATTTCCGGTATCGCTCAGCCCCCGGACAGCATGATGCCCGAAGAGGTGGTAACCTATCTCAAGAGCGAACGCTATTATACCGAAATACGTAATATCCATAAGCCGTTCTTATATGAGCCCGGCATTCTCTCCTGCCGCATCATTGGTGTAAATGTATTTTACCATAACGACTTCGCTTGCCGCGCGATTCTCGGAGAGGATTGCAAGCCTTTCCAGCCACACGATATTGAGCTTATGGAATTTATCACCGGTTTTATCCAGCAGATATACGACACGGCTGTGGCTGACATGCGCCTTTTACCAAAAAACCGGCTTGCTGAACTGCTCACCATATTGATTGATGATGGAAAGATCGACTCTTATGAGTTGGAGGAAGAATTGACCCGGCGCGATTGGATTGGTACCGATCCCTATATATGTCTATGCATCCAAGCGGACACACTGGCGATGATGAACAAAACGCAGCCATACTTTTGCAATCTAATAAACAAACAGTGGGAAAATGTCTGCGCTTTCCAGCATAAGAGCTGGATAGCATGTCTCGTAAATCTAAAAGAATACGGCGCGCAATCGGAAAGTTTTTTTGCTGAAAAAGTTGAGTCGTTTCGCGATATGTGTTTTCGCGTAGGGATAAGCGATGTATTTTGTGAGATAACCGACCTATATTATAGCTATCGGCAAAGTGAGATTGCCTTGCGTACCGGAATAAAAAAGAGTCCGCTTGGCTGGCGGTACAGTTTTGCCGATTATTCACTGGACTATGTATTCACTCAGATAACTCAGGAACTGGATGCGCGGCATGTTGCAAGCTGGCGGCTGCGAATACTTATTGACCACGACAGGCAGAACAAAACCGAGTACTGCCGTACGCTTTACAGTTATATCAACAGCGGCATGAATGCCATGCAGAGTGCCCGCGACCTCTACATCCACCGTACCACTATGGTATATCGCCTGAACCGTATTAAGGAAATGGCCGGGCTCGATATCGGAGACTCGCGTGAACTTTTATATATGCACCTCAGCATGGTACTCCTCTGGGATGAAATGAAACGCCTCAAAGTGATATGACGGCCAGAGTCTTCTCGAAAGGAATTTCCCGGCATGAACGTTTTATTCGATAAGATACGACACCTTTTTGCCTTTTTCAGTAGGATTCTATCATCCGTTACTGCAAAATACGATCGGATCCGACATCCGCTCATCCATTTTTCCGCCATAGCACTGCTCTTATACTTTATTCTAGAACTTCTGGCGCGTCGCTCGCTGGCGGAAACGCTTATGTTTTTTTCCGCCTCACCTATAGCGCTTATCTATAATACAATCATTATTTTTGCAACGCTTTGCTTAAGTCTGGCATTTCACCGCCGCAGATTTATCATCACGCTCATCTCTGCGCTTTGGCTTGGATTGGGCATAACCAACTGCATTCTGCAAAGCTACCGAACCGCACCATTGACGGCGATTGACTTTGCCCTGTTGCGGACGGTTTGGAGTATTTTATTAAAATATCTAAAACCTTTTCAGATTGCCGCAGTACTCGCAGCGACAGCGGCAGCGATTTATATGCTTTATTGCGTTTATCGCCGCTGCCGTCCCGAGGCGGTTCGCCCGTATTTTGCGCTCACCGTACTGCTTTGCGCCTATCTTGCCGTCACTGTGGGCTATGCCTTATTTTGTGACATGGTTCAGACTCCCGAAAGCGGCGTAACGGCCAAAGATACCGCCGAGCACTATGGCTTCGTCTATTGCTTTACCGTCAGCATATTTGACCGCGGCATCGACAAGCCCCAGGACTATTCCTCAGAAACGATAGATGCCATTCTTGCCGATTTGAACACACATGAGAGTACCGAGACAGCGGAGCGCCCGAATATCATTTTCGTCCAGCTCGAGAGCTTTTTCGATGTGAACCAAATCGTTGGCGTCGAATATTCGGAAAACCCGGTCCCGGTGTTTTCCGCTCTTGAAAAGAACTGCCCTTCCGGCGAGCTGATCGTCCCTTCGCTTGCCACCGGCACGGCAAACACGGAGTTTGAGATACTTACCGGTATGAATCTCGACTATTTCGGCGTGGGCGAGTACCCATATCAAACGGTATTACAGACTGAGACCTGCGAGTCCATGGCCTATAATATGAAGGCGCTGGGCTATACGGCCCATGCTGTTCACAACCACTCGGGCGACTTTTACGACAGGCAACATGTCTTCTCCAATCTGGGATTTGATACCTTTACATCGGTCGAGTATATGAATAACGTCCAGCGCAACCCCATAGGTTGGGCCAAGGATGCCATGCTGACCCCCGAAATACTTAAGGCTCTGGGTTCAACATCGGGAGAGGACTTCGTTTACGCCATTTCCGTCCAGGCACACGGGCAATATCCGAAGGATGCGGAGAACGAAATGGCACTCAGCGCTGTTGATGTGGAGCCTTTTAGCGAGGAGACGCAGCGCGCAGAGTTTGATTATTACCTCAGTCAGATAAAAGAGACCGATGCCTTTATAGGTGAGCTGATAAATGCGCTGGAACGTTATAATCACCCCGTTGTGCTGGTGCTTTTTGGCGATCATCTTCCCGGTTTGGGTTTTGAAAAGGAAGACCTCAAATCCGGCAGCCTCTATGAAACACAATATGTCATATGGAACAATATCGGTTTAGTCGCGCCAAACCGGAGCTTATATGCCTATCAGCTCTCCGCCTATGTCCAAATACTGCTTAATATGGACAGTGGATTGTTTACAAAGCTGCACCAGAGCTATTACAACAGGGATGACTATCAGCAAGCGCTGGAACTTCTACAGTATGATTATCTCTACGGCAACCGAGACGCGTTTGGCGGCTGTGATCCCTATGTCGCCACCGACATTCAGATGGGAGTAGAGAAAATAAAAATTTTGTCTGTCAGCAACGGTCAAAACAGTATCGCAGTCCGTGGAAAAGGGTTTACCGCATATAGCCGCATCATGATAAACGGAAAACTCAAGGATACCGAATATGTCAATGGCGCCCTCTTTTCTGCAGGAACCGCTCTTCAAAACGGTGACCTCATTTCCGTTGCGCAGGTAAGTGACAGCAGCGGCGCCATGCTCAGCCAAACAGATGAGTATGTCTATCGGGCCGGGCGCAGTTATGCCTCACCGCAGGGATAGCTGCACCTCAGAATAAAACGCCTCATTCCCGGAGCTATTCGGGAATGAGGCGTTTCTCAAATTCAGATGTGCTTCTAACCACACTTGGAATATCCGCAGTTGCGGCAGGTCACGCAGCCGCCCTCGTGCTCAAGCTTAGCCCCGCACTCGGGACAATACTTTGCAAGCTTCATCTCCGCCGGGGTCAACGGCTTTGAAAGAGACGCGGGGACAGCTTGCTCTCCCTTTTCAAAGTTATCTCTCGCCACAAGCACTTTTTCCAACGCCCTGGCGATGGCGTCCGGGCAAGACGTGACTTGCATACCCGGCTGGCGAATGGTAGACGGGCACCGGATCCCCTTGAGCTGCTGAATAATCTTTTTGGGATCGATGCCGCTGCGTATGCCGACAGATACGAGCCGTGCCGTCGCCTCCGACTGGCTTGGGCAGCCGCCGGCCCTGCCGGTGTTTGTGAACACTTCACAGATGCCTTTTTCATCATAGTTTACGGTGATGTACAGGTTGCCGCAGCCAATTTTGACCTTCTCGGTAAAGCCGGTGGTCACGTCCGGACGCGGTCTTGGCAGGATACGGCCGTATTCTGCGATGTCGGATTTACCATCGTTTACCTTGCCGATATTCAGGACCTGCTCGGCGCGGCTGCCGTCCCGGTATATGGTGGTACCTTTACAGCCGAGGCGGTATGCCATCCGATAGACCTCGGAGACATCCTCGCGTGTGGCGCCGTTTGTGAAATTTACAGTCTTGGATACGGCATTATCCGTATGTTCCTGAAAAGCCGCCTGCATCCGCACATGCCAGACGGGGGAAACATCATGGGCACAGACAAAGACTTCCTTCAATTCGCCGGGCAGCTCCCGAATATGGGCCAGCGTGCCTTCGGTAGCGATTTCCTTCATGAGCGTATCGCTTAAAAGGCCCATCTTTTGAAGTTTTTCCCGGAGGATCGTATTTGTCTCGACAAAATGGGTATTGTCCATGATATTGCGAATATACGCATAGGCAAATACCGGCTCAACGCCTGAAGAGACCCCGGCTATGATGCTGAGCGTGCCTGTGGGCGCGATGGTCGTCACAGTGGCATTGCGGAGTTTTCTTCCCTCGGCAAAAATACTCTCATCGAAAAGAGGGAACGCACCGCGCGACACAGCCAGTTCAGCAGACATCTCATGGCCCTCGTCATCAATAAACTTCATGACTCTACTCGCCAAAGCGACGCCCTCTTCGCTGTTATACGGGATGCCTAGGTAAAGCAGCATATCGGCGAATCCCATGACACCCAATCCAATTTTTCGGGTCAGCTTTGTTACGCGGTCGATTTCCTTGAGCGGGTATTTATTGACGTCAATAACATTATCGAGAAAATGAACGGCATCACGTACGGTCTTTTTCAGCTTGTCCCAATCAATATCGAAACCCGATTCCGTCTGACATAAGTGGGCAACAAGATTGATTGAGCCAAGGTTACAGCTCTCATATGGCAGCAGCGGCTGCTCACCGCACGGGTTTGTCGACTCAATCTCACCCAGCGACGGCACGGCATTATCACGGTTTAGCCTGTCGAGGAAAATAATTCCCGGTTCGCCTGTGCGCCAGGCTGAGTCAACAATCTTATCATAGACCTCTTTTGCATTCAAAGTACCGGTGATAAGTCCCGTGGCGGGGTCGCGCAGCTCATATTCGCCGCCGCGCTCGGCGGCATTCATAAAGGCCTCTGTCACGCCTACGGATATGTTGAAGTTGTTTATCTCATGGGTGTCGTTCTTGCAGGAGATAAATTCGAGAATATCGGGGTGATCGACA
This sequence comes from Oscillospiraceae bacterium, assembly GCA_050252415.1. Lineage (GTDB taxonomy): Bacteria > Bacillota > Clostridia > Oscillospirales > Oscillospiraceae > Heteroscillospira. The sequence continues at coordinate 12,137 of JBFWKZ010000038.1, forward strand.
CGCAGGATACCCATATTTGCCCCGCGGCGCGTCCCGCCCTGCTTTACCGCCTCAGTGGCGGAGTTGAATACCTTCATGAATGAGATAGGGCCGGATGCAACGCCGCCGGTGGAATTAACCGTTGAGCCCTTAGGTCTCAAGCGTGAAAATGAAAAACCGGTTCCGCCGCCGGATTTGTGGATTAGCGCAGCGTTTTTGATGGAATCGAAAATCTCCTCCATCGAATCACCAACCGGCAGGACAAAGCACGCTGAGAGCTGGCCAAGATGCCGCCCCGCGTTCATCAGCGTGGGGGAGTTCGGCAAAAAATTCAGATCTGTCATCATCTCATAAAACCGGTCGGATACGGCCTGGACATCGGCATTTGAATCATAATTAATATCCGCCGAGGCAATGGCATCGGATACGCGGCGGAACATTCCCTCTACTGTTTCTATTGGGACACCGTTTTCGTCTTTTATCAGATAGCGCTTCTCCAGTACCGCTATGGCGTTTTCACTGATAGGCATTTTACAAAACACTCCTTAGTAATATTCAGCTCAATCGGCACCATATATTGTATAGTCTAAAATCAAATAAGTCAATATATAGCTTAATTAATTTCTTGCATGACAGGCTAAAAAAGACTATAATAACGGTATAAGGAGGATTTATTATGAGCGAGATAAAAGTTACCTACTACGGCCACTCCTGCTTCAAAGTGGAGGCGGAGGGTTATTCCATCATCTTTGACCCATATGAGGACGGCTATGTCCCGGGACTTAAACCGCTTCGCGTGCAGGCAAATGAAGTCCTGTGCAGCCACAGCCATGCCGACCATGATTTCCGTGAAGGCGTCGAAATTATTCCCGGCGGCAATAAGCCCTTTACGCTTGAAACAATCATCTGTCCGCACGATGACGATTACGGTTCTCTGCGCGGCATGAATATTATCCATGTCCTTCATTTTAAAAATCAAAAAATCGCTCACATGGGTGACGTCGGGGATATGCTGCCGGAGGAAGACATTGAGAAACTGCGCGGTGCCGACATTCTCATGATCCCTGTCGGCGGATACTATACGATAGATGCCGCTGCCGCAAACAAGCTGGTAAGGGCGATAAAACCCCGCGTAACCATTCCTATGCATTTCAGGACCGACACCTCCGGTTTTCAAGTTCTTGCACGCTGCGATGACTTTATCGCCCTGTGTGATAATGTGGAAAAGCATGGCTTTACATTTACGGTCGATGACCATACGCCTGAACGCACTATCTTGATGGCCCAGAAGAACGCCAACTGAGAAATATATAGCCTTTGCCGGTTTTAAAAAAACGGCTATTAAGAAAAAAACGAAGAGCCCCTGCCGTTGGGCTCTCCATTTTTTTGTCGCGTCTTATCGGTGAGCGTGTTTTATGCCTCTATGCCTTCAAAATCCCGCACAGTTTTAATGATTTCCATGAGGTTTTCGTTTTTCACCCGGCAGGGAATCGCGCATTCGGGGGCCATGAGCTTTATTCCGTGCTGAAGAAGATCGGTCACATTGCGGCGTACATCCTCAGTCGTCCCTTCCAGCAGTACGCGGGGATTATTGATGCCGCCGGTCAGGATAATATCGTCCCCGGCGATTTCAATAAGTTTTGCCGTATCGTTCCGGCTGTCAAAGTGGAACGCATCAAAGCCCGCCTGTTTAAACAGATGCATTCTGTCGACCGTTCTGCCGCAGGTGTGCAATATGAGCGGTACATAATGTGAACATGCCGCATGGAATCGCGCAGTCAGCTCCTTATGCAATGGGAAAAGAAACTCCTCATAGCCTGTGGCGCTGACGAGATCTCCTGTGGCATGGTCGGCCCAGGTGATGATGTCGGCTCCCGCTTCGACCTGCTTAAGTGCAAACTGTAGAGATACCTCTTTGAACGCCTGCAGAAAAGCCCTGGCTCGGTCGGGATCGAGTACCGTCTCCAACAGGAAATCCTGAGTACCGTAAAGGTTGTAGCTAAGCGTCCACGGCCCCATCACCTTGCCGAAAACGACAACCTTGTCACCATATTTTTCCTTTAGAACTCGGATTGCATCGAGGATGGCTTTCATCGGCGCGCGCTCAAACAAGTCGTCTGGAATAACAAAACCCTCCGGCGTGTCCAGCGCATGGTGCTTTTGCTTTGGCATCTCATCCAATGCGCCCCAAAGGATTTCCGCCCCAAATGCCGCCGCCTCATTCTGCACACCGAAATAGGGAAAAACTGCGTCAAAACCCAGTATATCATGTCCCGCTGCGGCAAGCGCCGCCATTTTTTCGCCATCGGTGTGCACCTCTGGAAATTTGGCGCCCGTCATTTCCATACACTCAACCGTGGCGATCGAGGTCGGACATATAACGGGTGTGCGGTCAGGCTTTTCGCCTTTGAACACCGCCATTACGCGTTCATATGAGGTCATGGTCTCTTTTTTCATGATTGTTGCCCCTTTCAAATTGATAATATGATAATATGTTTTAGAATATTTCAACTGGTTATAAAAGCCACCCCAAGGCGGCATCTTGTTATCGATAAGGCGATTTATAAAACAGCGATTTAATCCATCCTATTGAATTCCTCCAGTAGGACGCGTTTGGCGCGGAGAATATGCTCCTCCATTGCAACACGGGCCCCCTCCTCGTCTCCGGCTGCAATCATGCGCAGAATGACCTTGTGCTCACGGCAGGAGCCGTCCATCACCGGCTTTGTATGGCAGGAGATGCGGATATAACTGTGAAGCACCTCCTGTATCGTCTGAAAAGCCGACTGGAGTATGCCGTTGCCCGAAAGAGCCGCAATAAGCTCGTGGAAAGCGGCGTCAAGCGCCGAAAAACTCACGCCGTCTGTCGCTTCTGCGGCTGCGGTAAGGTCACGCTGATTCTGCTTCAGGCGTTCAAGCTGTTCTTTCTTGCACAGGCGCGCGGCTAGCCGAACCATGCCTGATTCGACAAAAAGGCGGGCATCATAGAGCTGTGAAATATCCAGCTTATCCGGCTCGACGGCGGAAAGCATACCCTTTATCGACACATCCAAGCCTACGCTGTTTACGATGGTACCCTTGCCCTGCTTAATCGTAATCATACCGAGCGTATCCAACCGCTTGAGGCTCTCGCGCAAAGTCACGCGGCTTACACCGAGCTCTGCGATCAGCTGCTGCTCGGTCGGCAGGCGCTCACCTTGCTTATAAGTCCCGTGGACGATACGGCTTAAAAGCTCTTCCGTGACGATATCACACTTTGACTTTGTCTTTATCTCAGGCATAATTCACCTCAAATTGGTATTATGATATTACATTTTCTGAGGAAATTATACGCTACATCCCAGTTTCCTGTCAAGCGGAAATTTACTTTACATGGCCGTTTCGTTATGATAAACTAACTGCGTATCCAATAATTAGGGGGTATCTCAATGAAAAAGCGCTCTCTGGCGTTGCTGCTCTCGCTCATGATGCTGTTTTCGCTCCTGCCGGTTCAGGCGGCAGCGGAAGCTCCACCCGACACGATTACAGTAACTATTTCAGTCGAAAACCTGACGAAAAGCACGGAAGACGGTGCCCCATGGTCTGGCAGTTTACTTGGCGACGAGCCGGTATCACTTGTTTTATCTGAGGGCAGCTCCGCTCTCGATGCCGTCGAAGCAGCTTTAGCGGACGCGGAAAAGGCTTTCATTGTAAATCACGGCTTTATCAGCTCAATCGCCGGACTGGCAAGCGGTGATTACGCCGCCGGCGACTACGCCGGTTGGATCGGCGCTGTAAACGGCGGCGTCCCGAATGTTGGTCTTGACTACATTGCGCTGCAGGATGGGGATACTGTGCGCATGGTATACTCCGACGGTTCCGGCAGCGTCTCGGCTTATAGCCTGAGCTGGTCCTCTTCCAATGCAGCGAACAGCGGTTTTGGTTTCAGCACCGGTCTGCTCTCTTATGTCTCCGGCGACTATAGTGATACGCTGTACCTCACCATGCCCTCAGGGGCAACGTCCCTCACCGTTACCGATATCCCCGACGAGGACTACACCTCCGTCAGAATTTATCCCTATGATTCTGCGTCCTATGCCCCTGTCGGCTCCACCGTCTACAATCTGAATGATGAGATACCGCTTGACGACAGCTTTAACGCGCTTCTCGTTGTTGTGGACGAATGGGCGGCCGACTACACCATAAACCTACGCACAACAGACGATATCGATCTTGCGGCGCTAAAAACAGCCGCCTCAGCCCAGATAACCGGCAAAAATGATTATTGGAGCGTTCTTCCCATCTATGCGCTCGGCGGGAGCTATACATCCGGTCAGCAGCAAAATTATATCGACGATACGATTGCTCGTATCCCCACTCTTGGTGTGGGCTCGCTCGCTCTGCAATGCATTGCGCTGAACGCCATGGGCTATGATCCCGCTGAGCTTACTGATGCGCTGGGCACAAGCCTTGATGCCTATGCGCTGCTGGCGGCAAAGGATTTTTCCAATGTCTCCGACAGCGATATGGCTTATGCCATTATTGCGCTTTTGCACGCCGGGGATACTTACGCCGACACGATCACGACTCTTACAGGTCTTCTGGCCTCGCATCAGCAGGAGAGCGGCACCTGGCCCGATCCCTGGGGCTACGGCTATGAGACCGATGTGACCTCTGCCGCCGTCATCGCTTTGGCAATGGCTTCTTCCGATACCTATACGGCCGAACTTGCGGAGGCGCGGGATGCCCTTCTGGCACTAAGAAATACCGACGGTACCTTCTCCGGCGCATCGGGCGACGTCGGCAACGCCAACAGCACGGCCATGGCAATGATTGCCCTTGCCTCTGTCGGCCTGTACCAGGAAGGTGAGGATAACGCCGATGGACTCATGATGTTTACAACCGGCAACAACTCCGGTTTTATCTATTCCGGGAGCTGGGGCAACAGCTATAACGAACTTGCCACACAGCAGGCGCTGCTCGCCCTTAGCGCTATCGATAAATATGACACGGCAACCCCATATTTGGCTTTCGATTTTTCCGCCGGTGAAAAGCGGCCTGCTGCCGCGACCCCCGTTTCCGGTGCGGTAGTTCAAATCAGCGTCAGTCCCGCCGACTCGTCTGTCACGGTTGAAAAAGTAATTTCCGGTGACGAAGGCGATACCTTTGAGGCGCAGACCGCAAGTCCGGCCGGTTATTATGATCTCGTCGCAGGCAGCTATAATTACTCCGTATCCAAATCCGGATATGTCACAAAAGGAGGCAGTTTTACTGTCACGGATGAGCAGGCCGCCGCGAATTCGCCTGTTCCCATCACGGTCACGCTCATCGCTGTTTCCGGCGGCGATGATGACAATTACATCTATATCACCGTCAAAACCCCCGACGAGACCCTTTACAGCCGTAATCAAATGCTCCTGACCGCCGATATGACACCTCTGTCCGCCCTGCTGAATACCGGCCTTGATGTGACGGTGGACGACGACTATGTCTCCGGAGTTGAGGACTATGTGGAGTCCGGAGAGGGGGCAAATTCCGGCTGGCTGTATAAAGTCAACG
>JBFWKZ010000039.1:0-6828 GCA_050252415.1 Oscillospiraceae bacterium
AAGGCGGCCAGCTGAAGAACGTTATCTGCAAAACGTTCGATACGATTGAAAGTAACGCCGATATCCGGCAGATGACTAATGCGCAGCTGAGGCAGATCATCCGGAAAATTGAGGTCGATCGAAATGGAAATGTGGATATTTTCATTTGGCCTTTTGAGAGTCTGAGACGGGATAAAAACATTCTAATCCATAACGACCGTACATAAAGACCTGACTGAAAGGCTTAAAACTGTGGATAGGGGGCTCTATCTTCGGGTCAAGCAGGTCCTTGAGCAAAACAAGGCGGAGCGTCATATCCGTGGGGGTATGGCAACCAGAAGAAAATATAAGGGAAACTAGATATTCAGGGCGGGACACATGTCCCGCCCTGATGACAATTTCTCTATTATTATATTTTTTGTCATTATTTTGTGAAAAATTACACTTTATTCCGCAATAACGTTCTGGTATAATTGTCTAAAATAGTATAGGAGTGCTATTATGAACGTAGAGTATACCGTAAAGCAAATCTGGGGCGACTATGCCATTTTACTTACCGACGACGGGATAGAAAACAAGCTTGCTCTGGCTTTGCTCCCTCCCGAGGTCTGTGAAGGCGATAGAATTTTATGCGAAAACTTTGAGTATTCGATAAAAATATAATGACTGTTCCGAATAAAGGTCTAAAGGAGAAATCGCACAATGAATCATGTGGAAATTCCTGTGGGATACCGTACGAATATGAGCCGGTATGAGACGCAGAAGTACATAGGCCTGATTAAGCGCCTTTTTGAAGATACGCTGTGTGGCGCGCTCAATCTCCGCCATGTCTCCTCGCCACTGTTTCTCGATGCGGCAAGCGGACTTAATGACGATCTCAATGGGATTGAACGCCCGGTCTGTTTCGATATTCCCGTAATTGGCAGAGAGGCGCAGGTGGTGCAGTCTCTTGCCAAGTGGAAGCGCTACGCCCTCATGCGTTACGGCTTTCCCATAGGTCAGGGACTTTGCACAGATATGAATGCCATTCGCCGAGACGAGGAGATGGACAACCTCCACTCCATTTATGTCGACCAATGGGATTGGGAAAAGGTGATACGGCTTGAGGACCGCAATCTGAACTATCTCCGCGCGACTGTCAAAGACATTGTGAATGCCATTTGCGATGTGGATCATACGCTGCGGCAGATCGTGCCGGCAATCGAAAACCTCCCTGCGCTTCAGCGCGATGTTACCTTCATCACGGCTCAGGAACTGGAGGATAAATATCCGGATCTGACGGTGCCAGATCGCGAGTACGAGTTTGTCAAAACACATCAGGCCGTTTTTATCATAGGTATAGGCGACACGATGAAGTCCGGCCAAAAGCATGACGGAAGAGCGCCGGATTATGATGACTGGAATTTAAACGGCGACCTGTACTTCTGGAACAGCGTACTTGAAACACCATTTGAAGTGTCCTCCATGGGTATCCGTGTCAGCCCTGAATCCCTGGAGCGCCAGCTTAAGCTTTCCGGTTGTGAGGCGCGTGAGAAGCTCATGTTCCACAAGCTGTTGCTTGAGGGAAAGTTACCGTACTCAATCGGCGGAGGAATTGGTCAGTCGCGTCTGTGTATGCTTCTGCTGGGCAAAGCCCACATTGGTGAAGTTCAGGTCTCGGTCTGGGATGACGATACCATTGAAAGATGCAAAACGGCGGGGGTCCGGTTGCTGTAGATGCATCATAAAGTTCAGCTGAGAATATAAATATCCGCCTCAGACTGTCGAAAAGGTCCAGCGAAAGCTGGACTTTTTCTTTTGTGAGGCAAAATATATGAGCCGGCGGGCTTATTTCTACCCATGCCGGCTCTTTTTGATACCAAATATGATCAGACAAGCCCCTAAGTGCCGGGTGCTTGATTGTTTTCCGTATTGTCCAGATTACGCAGCACCCCGCGCATGATAAAAATCGAGAGAAGCATGCTTAAAACGTCCGAGATCGGTTGTGCGGTGAGTATCCCGTAGAGTCCCAAGAAATGCGGAAGAATGAGCAGCAGGGGAATGAGAAAGAGGCCCTGCCTTGCCATGGACATTATGGTGGCGCGCACGCCATAGCCAATGGATTGGGTGAGCATATTGCTCATTATCGTCCAGCCAAGTGCGGGGACGACCATTAATTGGAGACGCAGCGCGATTGTGCCGATTCGTATGACCTCCGGATCATCACGCCGAAATAGGGCGATGATGCCGGTGGAAAACAGCGCTGAGACGGCGGCCAGAACAAGTAGAACGATCATGCTGACTTTTACACAGAACCAGAACGCTTCCTTGACACGGGAATATTTATGGGCCCCATAGCTGAAGCCGCATACGGGCTGAAATCCCTGGCCAAAGCCAATAACCGAGGCGTAGAGAAACATTCCAAATCTGGCCACAATGGATAGTGCGGCTATCGCCGTGTCGCCATAGGGTCCGGCCATCTTATTCAATATGACCGTGGAGATGCTGGCTATTCCCTGCCTGGCGAGGGATGGAAAACCGATATATAACATGCGATAGTATATTTTGAGCGTAGGTTTAAACCGGCGGGGGTCGATTGAGATCGCATCGGGCCTCGAGTTGCACATAATGAGCAGGATAGTAAAGCTGACAAGTTGGGAAAATGCCGTAGCAAGCGCCGCGCCGGCTGTGCCGAGACCGAAGACGAAGATAAAAATCGGATCGAGGATGATATTGAGGATTCCGCCGGTGGTAATGCCGACCATGGCATATGCGGCTAGCCCGGAAAAACGCAGCAGATTGTTCATCACAAAGGAACACATGATAAACGGTGCCGCAAAGAAAATATAGCGTGCGTAGGCTACGGCGTAGGGGAGTATGGTCTCCGTTGCACCGAGAAAACGGACGACGCCTGCCAGATTGAGATTGCCGATCAGCATGATGAGGAGTCCGATAAAAAAAGCGGTGAAAAAACCGACGGAAGCATATCGGCGCGCCTCATCTTCATTTCCGGCGCCCAGCAGCTGGGCAATATTATTGCCGCTGCCGATGCCGAGCATGAAGGCGATAGCCTGGAGCATTGCCATAGCGGAAAAAATTACGCCGACGGCGCCGGAGGCGGAGGTCCCTATCTGGCTGACGAAATAGGTATCCGCCATGCTGTATATTGAGGTGGTCAGCATGGAGATAATTGTGGGTATGGCCAGGCGGGGGATGACCTTATTGACCGGAGCCTCAAGCATCATATAATTTCTCTGTTTAGATGGATCCATAGCGCTCTCCCAATAAAACCGATGAGAACAGTATAGCATAGTGGTCGGAGATTTTACAATCATTTCATTTGCATAAAAATAGTCTGAGGTATCCTATGGTACCTCAGACTATCAATAAAGTGCAATATTATTTGCAAAACCTCATTATTTGCCGAGCTGCTTGGCAATTTCCTCAGCAAAGTTTTCCTGCTTCTTCTCAATGCCTTCGCCCTTGGCAAAACGAACGGCGTTCTTAAGGGTGATGGTGCAGCCAAGCGCTTTGGCGACGGAAGCCATATATTTCTCGACGGTCATGGTATTGTCCTTTACGAACTCCTGCTGCATCAGGCAGTTTTCCTTATAGTACTTACCGATACGGCCTTCGACCATTTTTACAATGATGTTCTCGGGCTTATTGGCGTTCTTGGGGTCTTCCTTGGCCTGAATGAGTAAAATCTCGCGTTCCTTGGAGAGAGTAGCCTCGTCAACCTGGCTCTTATCGAGAAAAGCGGGGTTTAATGCGGCAATCTGCATGGCGATGTCCTTGCCCATCTCAAGAAGCTTGTCCGAAGTACCGGCAGAGCACTCGAGATTGACGAGCACGCCAATTTTACCGCCGGAATGGATATAGGGGACAGAGATGCCGTCTGCAAAGCGGGCAAAGCGGCGAACCTTGATGTTCTCGCCAATGACGAGAACCATCTCCTGCTGCTGTTCGGTAACGGTCCGGTCCGTGCCGTTATATTTGCAGGCCATGAGTGCGTCGAGGTCGGCGGGAGCACAAGCGGCAACGGTCGCCGCAACGCCTTTGACAAAGTTGATAAACTTTTCATTTTTTGCAACGAAGTCGGTCTCGGCATTGACTTCGACAACAACGCCGACGCCGTCGATCACAGCGGCGTAAGCCATACCTTCGGCAGCGATACGGCCTGCCTTTTTCTGAGAAGCGGCAAGTCCCTTTTCGCGCAGCCACTCAATTGCTTTATCCATATCCCCATCGGAAGCGACAAGAGCCTTTTTGCAGTCCATCATGCCGCAGCCGGTCATTTCACGCAGATTTTTAACGTCAGTGGCGGTAAAAGCCATGGTAAATTCCTCCTCAATTATTTTCTCTCCCGGCCTTTCAAAAAGTCCGGCTGTATTATCATTGCCTCAGGGCAAAATATACGGTGGATTATTCCTCGGTGGGAGCCTCGGCAGCCGCTTCCGCTTCCTCAACCTCGGCATCGGTACCCTGGCGGCCTTCGAGTACGGCGTTTGCCATGGTGGCGGAAATCAGGCGGATGGCACGAATCGCATCATCATTGCCCGGAATGACATAGTCGACCTCATCAGGGTCGCAGTTGGTATCAACGATGGCAACGATGGGGATACCCAGCTTGCGGGCCTCGGCTATGGCATTGTGCTCCTTGCGGGGATCAATGACGAAAATGGCTCCGGGAAGCTTTCTCATTTCTTTGACGCCGCCGAGATATTTCTCAAGCTTGGTGATCTCGTTGGTGAGCTTGATGACTTCCTTTTTGGGAAGCATGTCAAAGGTGCCGTCCTCCTGCATTTTGCGGAGCTGTGCGAGACGATCAATACGGGTACGCATGGTCTTGAAGTTGGTGAGCATACCGCCCAACCAGCGGGCGTTGACATAGTACATGCCGACGCGGGAGGCCTCCTCGCGTACGGAGTCCTGAGCCTGCTTTTTCGTTCCGACAAAGAGAACACTCTCGCCGTTTTCGGCCAAACTGCGGACAAAGTTATAGGCCTCTTCGAGTTTCCTAACGGTCTTCTGAAGGTCAATGATGTAAATGCCGTTGCGTTCCATATAGATGTACTCTGCCATCTTGGGGTTCCAACGGCGGGTCTGATGTCCAAAATGGACCCCGGCCTCGAGAAGCTGTTTCATAGATACTACTGCCATTATTAATTTCCTCCTTTTAAGTTATTACCTCCGGTGGGATCATCCCTTCGCCCAGGCCGTAGCCACCAGGGCAAAAGTCCCCTCCTCCGTGTGTAATGCTTTGGTATTATAGCAAATTTTATCTGGAATTGCAAGGCATTTTTTATAATATAGACGAAAATCCTCATAATAATTGTATTGTTTTTGATCATATGCTTTGTCGTCTTTAGCCGAATGACTTGCGCAGGAAAATTTTTTGCAGAAATGTATCGTTTTGCTTGAATAATACTGTTACTGTAAAAGTCGTTATGGTATAGTTATAATCGAGATTTGAAAAATTTAAACGATAAGATAAAGGTCGTTATTATAAACTGTCCTCAAAAATCAGCAGGCTGGGTGTTCCTTTAGCATAAGCATTTTGACGGGGCCGGATGTCCTTACAGAGAACCGGATAGAGGGGCCCGCCTTTCCGGAGCGTTGGCAAAAACAAAAAGCTTCGTGAAAACGTGAGAGAGGCTGCAAAGCGCAGGGCAAACACGCTTGAGACGAAAATTTTTTCATTTCTCAAGAGATAGAATTCCATCCCTTTTTGCCTTAACGGAACTTGACAAGGAAGCGGTATGATGGTATCGTGAGATTACCAAAGGAGGGTTTTCAGTGAAGCTTGAGAAGATTCAGAACACCGCACCTAAAATGCCGGAGCTCGTTATGAAGGCTCTGCTCAAAGCCATGGAAAACGGCCAGCTCAGAATAGGAGATGACCTGCCGTCGGAGCGGGATTTGTCAGAGCTTTTGGGTGTAGGCCGAGGCTCCTTGCGCGAGACGTTGGCGGTACTGGAATTTTTGGGGGTTATTGTTACGCGCGGAAACCGTAAAGCCGTGCTGCGTGACGCCAATCATGTCCGCAATGCGATGTCTTTCCTCAGACTTTCCGATGATCCGGCAACCTTGGCCGATTTTCTGGAGTTTCGCCGTATCAATGAGACCAAGATCGCTCGTATGGCGTGTGAGCGCGCCACACAAAAGGATATCGATGCGCTTTCAGATGCCCTTACAAAACTGGAAAAAGATCCGCAGGACAATGCGGCGCACAGGGATTTTCATGAAAACCTTGCCCTTGCCGGGCATAATGTTATTCTGTCGGTGGTTATGGACATGGTGAATACTATGATGACCGAGCTGAGACAGCGTAATTCATCTAAGCCGGGTTACATGCCGTGTACATTGGAGGATCATCGTGAGATCCTGAATGCCATTATTGACCATGATGCCGACCGGGCAGAGGCGGCTCTTTTCCGCCATTTGGACAATATCGCAGAATTTTGTGACCAATAACCGTTAATATTTGCTATTTAAAACCAAATATGTTTTTTTGTTGACAAAATAATTGAGATGTGCTACTATAAGTTTGGCTATGATGGTATGACCAACATACCATCATACACTGCAAACTTACACAAATGTGGGGTTCCATTGTACGACTAGATCTCACGGCTATGATGCGAAGGGGAAAGCGTATGAAAACCGCGAAACCGGAAAACGCCGTTATGCCAATGCATGATGGCGGAAACAATGTGGCAATACCACGCATGGTCTGCTTTAAGGGGAAATAGGCGGACATGGTGAAAGGGGCGTACCGCGGGGAAACGGTATGCCCTTTTCTCATTATTTATTCAGACTGGACTATGATTGAAAATTCCAATTGCCTAATTTTCATGGCTAGCCCTG
>JBFWKZ010000039.1:6928-17537 GCA_050252415.1 Oscillospiraceae bacterium
AAGGGGAAATAGGCGGACATGGTGAAAGGGGCGTACCGCGGGGAAACGGTATGCCCTTTTCTCATTATTTATTCAGACTGGACTATGATTGAAAATTCCAATTGCCTAATTTTCATGGCTAGCCCTGAAAAAAATACTAAATTTACCCTATCCATTGTGCTGCTGATATGTTATGATGATCGCAGTTGTCCATACCCACTATCTATCTCCGGCGCAGAATAACTAAGAAGGAGGCTTTTGCCATGCTGTTCGTGTGTTATCCCAAATGCAGTACCTGCCAGAAAGCACAGAAATGGTTAGACGAAAATAATATCAAATATGAGCTGCGTGATATCAAAGCCAATAACCCAACGCTACAGGAATTGAAGACTTGGTATACCCAAAGCGCCCTGCCGCTCAAGCGCTTTTGGAATACCAGCGGTATGAATTACCGGGAGCTTGGACTTAAAGACCGCCTCCCGTCTATGAGCGAAGATGAACAGCTTAAGCTTCTCGCTACCGACGGTATGCTGGTCAAGAGACCTATTTTGATTGGAGACAATTTCGTCCTTATAGGCTTTAAATTAGCTGAATGGGCAAGGCTTATAGGCTGAATCGATGTCTGATTTTCGCAATTTGTGACATATTGAGCAATATTGCATAAAACAAATTTTATCCAATGGTAAAGATTGATCAAAAGAGCCGACCAAAATTGCGGGAAAACACTTGCAATTTCTCTCAAAATGCGGTATCTTATTGCTATATACTCTTTGGTTTAAAGTACATAGAGAGCATATTTTTAAGACAATGGTGTCCGAACAAGGGAGTACTATTGTCTTTTTTTCTGCTTCTCTGAAAAATTATGAAAGGATAGAGTGAAATGGGAATTTCAGAAATCTTTGGTTCAAACGTTTTTAGCGAATCCGTAATGAAAGAGCGCCTCCCCAAAAAAGTCTTTGCTGAGGTAAAAAAAGTTATGCAGGAGGGCGGACAGATCAGCATGGCTACCGCTGATGTCGTCGCCAATGCCATGAAGGATTGGGCAGTTGAGAAAGGCGCCACCCATTACACTCATTGGTTCCAGCCTCTCACCGGTATCACCGCGGAGAAGCATGACTCTTTCATCACTTCTCCTGTCGAGGGCAAAACCCTTTTGCAGCTCTCCGGAAAACAGCTCATCATGGGTGAGCCGGATGCGTCTTCCTTCCCCTCCGGCGGCCTGCGCGCCACCCACTATGCCCGTGGCTACACGGCATGGGACATGACCTCTCCCGCGTTCGTCAAGGAGCAGGCGGCCGGCGTTATCCTCTGTATTCCCACCGTCTTTATCTCATATACCGGCGAGGCTCTCGATCAGAAAACTCCGCTGCTCCGTTCTATGGAAGCTGTTTCAATTCAGGCACTGCGCATTATCCGCCTTTTCGGCAATACCGAGGCGAAGAAGGTTGTCGCTGCCGTCGGTCCCGAGCAGGAGTATTTCCTTGTTGACCGCGACAAATATCTCAAGCGCCGCGACCTCATTTACACCGGGCGCACCCTGTTTGGCGCCCCGGCCCCAAAGGGTCAGGAGCTTGAGGATCAGTACTTCGGATCGATCCGTGAGCGCGTCGGCGCTTACATGAAGGATTTGAACACGGAACTGTGGAAGCTTGGCATTACCGCAACAACTCAGCACAATGAGGTTGCCCCTGCACAGCATGAGATGGCACCCATCTATTCCACCGCCAATATTGCTGTTGATAACAACCAGCTTGCTATGGAGACCATGAAGCGCGTAGCGACCAGACATAATCTGGTTTGCCTGCTGCATGAGAAGCCCTATGCCGGTGTTAACGGCTCCGGTAAGCACAATAACTGGTCTCTTGGTACCGACACGGGTGAGAACCTGCTTGAGCCCGGCGACAGCCCGAACGAGAACCTCCAGTTCCTGCTGGTGCTTGCCTGCATCCTGAAGGGTGTCGATAAGCACGCAGACCTGCTTCGCCAATCCGCTGCCAACGTCGGAAATGACCACCGCCTTGGTGCTCAGGAGGCCCCTCCGGCCATCATTTCAATCTTCCTTGGCAGCCAGCTTGAGGATGTCGTCAATCAGATCGTCGAAACCGGCATTGCTACCACCCATCTTGTTGGCTCAAAGCTGGATACCGGTGTTACTACCGTTCCTCTGCTCAGCGCCGATGCGACGGACCGTAACCGTACGTCTCCGTTTGCCTTTACCGGAAACAAGTTTGAGTTCCGTATGGTGGGTTCCTCCGATTCTATTGGAAGCCCCAACACCACACTCAACGCGGTCGTTGCCGAAGCATTTTCCGAGGCTGCCGACGTGCTTGAAAAGGCCGAGGACTTCGATACTGAGTGTAAGAAGTATATTGCCAAGCTCATGAAGGAGCATCAGCGTATCATTTTCAATGGCAACGGCTACTCCGACGAGTGGGTCGAGGAGGCGACAAAGCGCGGCCTGCCCAACCTCAAGTCTATGGTCGCCACCGTGCCCACCCTCACCACCGATAAGGCTGTCAAACTTTTTGAAAAGTTCAATATCTTTACAAAGGCTGAGCTTGAATCCCGCGCCGAGGTCATGTATGAGACCTATGCAAAGGTCATCAACATCGAAGCTCAGACCATGATCCACATGGCCGGCAAGCACTATATCCCCGCTGTTATCGATTATACGACAAAGCTTGCCGCGTCCATCAGCGGCATCACAGCGGCTTGCCCCGGAACCGATGTCAGCGTACAAAAGTCTCTGCTTGAGAAGGTCTCCAAGCTGCTTGCCGAGGCTCAGAGCGGAAAGCTTGAGCTCATCGACGTGACGGCTAAGGTCAACGCTATCGAGGATGTCTGCGATATGGCAACTGCTTTTCGCGACGAGGTGGTTCCCGTTATGGCAAAGCTGAGAGCAGCCGTTGATTCCCTTGAACTCATTGTTGATAAGGACGTTTGGCCTGTTCCCACCTATGGCGACCTCATGTTTGAGGTATAATTGATCAAAACAACGGTCATATGGCGAAAGGCTTCCGGCAGCATGTATGCCGGAAGCCTTTTATTTTACTTTTTTGCGTAAAAATGGGAAAAGCGCTTAAACAAACAAAAGTCTTTTAAAGAGAAAAATTAAAACGTTCTCCATTTATCGGTATCGTTTATTAAACAACAGGACTAGCCGACTGCTGTATAAGGGCAGCTGTTTTGCTGTCTAATTATAACTTAAATGCAGCAGATCCTTTATCCAAAACTGTGTATCCCTAACTGGGTTTGGAAGTTTGATCTCCAAGGTCTGCATCAGACATATCGCAAAAGCAAGTGACATTAAAACGGAGTAGGTAATGAGTTCGCGCCAACTCTTACTTCGGATGAGCCCCGGGACTTCAAATAATATCAGAATAATAAAAGCAGTAATCAATAGAACTATCATTGGAAATTTTCCACTTCCTTTTTCGGCAATCTGCGTATAGCCATAATAATAAACGTTACTAACGGAAGCAGAATTTCGTGGATAACAGCATTGAAGGGCCAAATATATATGCCGGCGTAAAACTGCTCCATATCGGACGGATATAATTGTGTGGCGATAGCGACACAGAGTATTCCAACGGGGACGACAAGAGGCAGATATGAGCGCAATTTCAGCGTTTGGGCAATGCCCAATACCGTTACATAATAATATATTGAGACCTTCATGAAGAACGTGATGAGCAGGGCTATCGCAATTAAAATATCCAGCCGGGTGAGGATGTTGGCAATCTCGATCTGACGTGATACGGCAAAAGAGGCGGCAGGCGTATTAGCTATTCGGATTCCAAGCACAGTTGATGCCCTTACAGTGACAAGCAATCCCTGTAAGGTGCTGAGACTTATGCTGATCAGCATCGGCTTTTTAATTTGCCGTTTTTTAGCAGCGGATGGAAAAATCATAAGAAAGACGACGATATCGCAAAATGAAATAGCTAATATGATATGCAAACCTTGCAGGAACTCCATAGGTGAACACTCTAAAATTGGCAGCAAATTCGTAAAATCTAAATCACCTATCAATAACAGGGTTATGACTATTGATGTTGCCGCCACGATGACGGTTAGCAGAAAGCTACAGCGGGTGATCACTTCGATTCCACCGCGGACAGCCATAGCACAGATAAGCGCAAACATGATAAGGAAGGCGAGACGAGGGGTTTCGGGCATAACATAGGTGATCCAAAAGCTATTAAAAAAGTACATAAAATGAATGGTCAGCTGCAGGAAAAACCATAAATATAGGACTGTAATGACTTTCCCGATATAAGGGCCAAACACAATGTCGTTAATTTGGATCAGATTTTGCCCCGGGAACTTTTGTGCTATAGAAGTATAGAGCAATCCCAGAAGAAGCGTTATCACCAAAGCAGCCAGAATGACAATCCAAGTGTCATGCTTGGTGATGGAATAGGCAAAATTTATTGTTAAAACCATACTCTGCATAAAACTTAAGATTAATACAGCTAATTGAAAATTGGAAATCTCGCCCTTTTCCAGTTTCATAAATAATCTCCTATTCCGGCTTGGCCGGACTGCTGATTCTACCCATAAGGCGTATCTTTGCCTCAACCTTTATTTCGACTTCAAGCTGTGGAAATATTTCATCCCACTTATCTTCCAGCTCCTTCCACTCCTTTGGGTAATGCTGATGAATACTGTCTCCAAAACCAAAGATATCTGTGTTCAGATTTTTGGCTTTTTCTATAGCGCTCATAATTTCATCTCGTATTGTCTCCGATAATTCGTCTTCCAATATGGAAATTTCGCTAAGTTCGGAGAGGTCTTCGTCACCGGACTGATCGCCAATATTTCCGGACTCGGTAATGTCAATTTTAATTTTGATTTTTCCGTCTTTGATTTCAGGCTTAAATTTTCCGTTTGCGCGGACGATCTCTATACTGATGAGGTCGCCGCTAGTCTTATGATTTACTTTAATTATGCCGCTTTCAACTTCGTCAAGAACCCATAAAAGTCCACGGCCTTCCGTTTTATCCAACTTACCGACCAGTTTATCGTCCTTAAATACCGCTGTTCCGGAAAGAGTCGCGGTTTTTTCACCGCCCCTTTCAGTAATTTCGATCATGGGGGCAATGGGCGCCGTCGTTTTACTCATCAGACGGGTGATAAGATCTTTTAATTTTACGGAAGCTATTTGTGACGTGTTGGCGGATGCGCCATCGATCAGTTGGTGAATATTTTCGGCCGGCATGGCTTCGAGCTTCGATTTTGTGTTTAAAATCTCTTCAGCTGTACCCTCGGAAATCAAGATTAAAACATTGGGGCGTGTTTCAGGGTCGCGCGCAAAAAAATCAATATAATCCCGCACACCATTTTCCGCCAGACTCTTTCCAAATACTAAAACCTGGTTATGGGGAAAGAATAATCTGCGGCTGGATATGTCTGTCAAATCTCGAACGGCACTGAAAACTGTGTCTCCTGTCGCTTCGACATTCCAGAAGGGAGAAGAATCACTTCCGCTCCCTCCGCCGTTTTTGGATGAGCTGCTATTGTTTGGATTGACGAGCTGCGCCGTAATTTTAATTCTGCCGCCTTCCGCCGGTTTATCCAGACCGACACCCATGACAATCCCCAGCGTGTCCAGTTCCCGGTTGTTCCAGCAGCCGCTGAGGCTGACAATAAGAAACAAGCAGACGGCTGTTTTGATTAATTTGTCAATACGATGATTCATATTTGAGCCTCATTAGCAACGATTGTTTTATTGTTGAGCTTCTTTTCCATTTCCCGACGGCGGTTCCGGTTTCAAAGAAGACGTTTGCCTGACGATATCACGCTGGAAAAAATTCTTTGGACGTCGGATCATGGCCCAAATAGGCGCTCTGATAAAGGTGTCTTTCATATCGTCCGTATTGTATGGGGCCAATGGAGACAAATACGGTGTTCCAAAGGAGCGCAGCGAGGTAAGATGAATGAATATTGCCAGTAATCCGATCGCAATGCCATATCCGCCCATGAATCCGGCAAGAATAAGAAGCAAAAATCGCATAATGGCTTCCGAATCGCTCTGAGCCGGGACTACAAAACTTGAAACGGCTGTGATGGCGACAACAATGACCATAGGGGCGCCGATGAGGCCTGCCGATACGGCAGACTCACCGATTACGAGTGCGCCCACGATGCTGACGGCCTGACCGATCGGGCGGGGAAGCCGGACGCCGGCCTCTCTTAGAATTTCAAATGCGATTAACATCAAACCGGCTTCGAGCACTGCCGGAAAGGGGACACCCTCATGCGCGGATGACATCGTCAAAAGCAGAGGCGTTGGGATCAGCTCCTGATGATAATTTGCCAGAGCCACATAAGAGGCGGGCGCAAGAATGCTGAAGAAAAACGCCAGAAACCGCAGCGATCTGACCATACTTGAAAAAAAGGGGCGGGAATAATAATCTTCAGCGCTTTGGAAGCTCTCCACAAAAAGCATCGGGACCGTCAGTACGAATGGACTCCCATCGACCAATATGGCTGCCCGACCCTCCAGCAGCTTTGCGGCAACTCTGTCTGGTTTTTCACTGTTTGCAACTGTGGAGAAGATAGAGAACGGCGCGTCCTCAATATACTGTTCGATATAACCGGATTCCAAAATCGCATCGGTATTGATCCGGCTCAGCCGCTTTTTTATCTCCTCAATCAGCTTAGGATTAACAATCCCATCAATATAGGCGATACAGATGTCTGTCTTGGTACGCACACCGATTTTCATTGCCTCCAGTTTCAGATCCGGACTTTTTATTCTGCGCCGAAGCATGGATGTATTGAAACGAAGCGTCTCGGTAAAGCCTTCCCGGGATCCTCTGACGACAGATTCTGTCTTAGGCTCCTCAATGCCGCGGCTTTTCCAACCGCGTGAACCCATAATAAGAGCTTCATTTGAACCGTCGATCAGCAAAACGGTATCACCGGATAAAAATGCGTCTACAGCTTCATTGATTGAACCGGATTCTTCGATCTCTCCCACATGGAGCAGCGCCGATTTAATATAATGGATATGGTCAATTTTAGAGGGTTCGATTTCAGAGACCAAATGGATGTCGTACATCAACGGCTTCAATACATTTTCGTTGACCAGTGCCTTGTCGATAAGGCCATCGACAAAAATCATGGCCGCTTGAATTTGGCTTTTATTTCCGAAGGAAAATCTGCGTATAACAATATCACTGCTGTTGCCGATAATTTCTTTTAGGGCATCCAGATTTTTATTGAGTTCAAATGAAAACTCGGACTCTTCGTCCGACTCATTGATCGGTTCTTCGGACTTGCAAAAATTGCGCATCAGATAGAATCGTATTTTTTTAAAAATATAGCTAAACATAACAGCAAGGCAGCTCCATTATTTTCAATTTAATTTTTAGTTTGGCCAGCATCATGCTTTTTATTCCCCAGTCTTGATGTTTAAAAGAGCATACAGTGGACAATAGCCCAGGAGTCCCGTAACCAGTGGGATTAATCCCACAAGGCCCCAATAACGCAAATTGTTCTGAAGGATGAACAGCAAGCTTAGTAAAGCCACGCCGAGAATAATCCTGACGGCGCGGTCAACCGTACCGATATTTTTCAATTTTGAACCCTCCTTTTAAGTGATTTATAACTTGATAAAGAAAAATCCCGCAAAATAAAGCAGCGGGATTTTACAACGGCAAAAAAATTTCTTCTATGGTTCGGAGTCAGTACCCTCGGAAAAATCAAGGATTTCAGAAGTTGTCAACATTACGCCGCCGTCTGCATAGGCAGATACGTCTTCCGGCCTTTCCATGTCCTTATTCTTTTTATGGGGTGCTTTTTGGGAGGTTTGATTTTGATTTCTTTTGTCGATCAGCGCATCCCTTTGCACTTTGCCGTTTACTATCCGTTTATCGATCATTCGTTGGATCACTCCATATTTCCGGACATTTTTGACTGTTCGGCTTGAAGCATCATTTTAACCATCTGTCCGCCGATAGGACCACCCTGAGCACCGTTTATCTTTGCCGGTAAATCCCCCTTATAGTGGTCGTTATTTTCCTTGACAAACTGAGTCATGCCGATTTCGGCGGCAGCTTCCATTTTGAGTTTGTTCAGTTTCCTGCTGATATCCTTTTTGCTCATCTTATCTCTCCTTTTATCGTTTGCGTGATACCTATATTATTTAATTACGATGCGGTCATTATACGACACAAATTAATGGAAACGCCGGTCATCGAAATTGTTTTTTTACCATAAAAGTTAAATGGCAGACAAATGCAGCACTTCATCATAAAGAGGCGTACCGTTCGGTATACCGCTTTCTTGCTGTAAAATGAATTTTATGCGTATTAAAAGCGCTTCATTGGTGTAGTCTTTATCCTTTCATCATGCGCCCAAAGTTCGGCGATATGTCGGCATAGGTTTCAGGAGAAGTTTAGGCAGCGTATCGATGCTCGGTGTCACTGCAAAAAATTTTATTCAAAGGTAGACAAAGGCGTATAAAAGCATTATAATAACGAACAAATATGATGTCTGGCTACATATAGGGAATAGGATGTCGTCGGCGGAAAAAATAAAGAGGGAATTATGGAAAAAAAGAAGAAATTATCAGACAAGGTTGTCAGCCAGATCATTGATATGATTCAGGTCCAGAAAAAATATAAGGTGGGCGATAAGCTTCCCAATGAACAGGAGCTCAGCCTTGAGCTTGGCGTCAGCAGAACGACGCTGAGAGAAGCCATTTTATATCTGGTCACTCAGGATGTCCTGGAAATACGGAGGGGAAAAGGCACTTTCGTTTCGGAAAAGTCGGATATTCTTGAAGGCTTTGAATTTGACGAGCTCAAATATATGCATTTAAAAATGCGGGATCTTTACGAGATGCGTGCGATCATCGAGCCCCAGATGGCCTATTACGCGGCAGTTCGGGCCACGGATGAAGAGATGGAAGAGATTATGAGTATCGGTAAAACCATTGAGGAAAATCTGGACAACAGAGACGAGAATGCGGATGGTAACATGCTGTTTCATATGGCAATTGCCCGGGCCACCCATAATGAATTTGGCATCAAATTGTCGGAAATCATCAACTCCGCACTTATCAAGGCCTTTGAGGCGAGCCATCTCAAACAAACGCTGTATGAAGATACGATTCTGGATCACAGGATGCTCATGGATTATCTCAAATACCGGGACGGGGAGGGCGCCAGACAGGCGATGCTTCTCCATATGAGGCATTCCATGAAGGATTATCAGATCTAGCATGATACATAAATAAAAAAATTCGGAGAAATTTCAAAAAAGGTCTTTACAAATTTCAAAAAATCATTTATAGTGAAGCAAAGTAATACAACGCATACGAAGTATTATGTCTTAAAGCAAAGTCGCTTTAGTTAAAGTGACTTTGCTTTTTTTCATTTCAAAGTGAGGAGAGAAATATGAAAGAGATATCAAGGTCCATCAATGGCTTACCGGGTTCATCGATCCGCAAGATGTTCAATATGGCGCAGGGCATGGATAATCTTATAAGCTTTGCTCTGGGGGAACCCGGCTTCGTTGCGGCGGAACACATTGCAGAAGCGGCATGCACAGCCATACATAAGGGTGAGACACATTATACCGTGAACTCGGGACTGCTTCCGCTGCGCCAGGCATTATCCAAAAAGATGAAGTCGAAAAAGGGCGTTGAGTACGCTCCCGAATCGGAGATTATGGTGACCTCCGGCGGGGTGGAGGCGCTGTATCTCTCAATGAAGGTGCTGCTGGACCCGGGTGATGAGGTGGTGCTCGGTTCGCCCTATTTCCCAAACTATATGGGGCAGATCGGTATGTGCGAGGCGGTACCCGTTATTGTGCCGCTCCTGGAGGAGGACGGG
Organism: Oscillospiraceae bacterium; assembly: GCA_050252415.1. Lineage (GTDB taxonomy): Bacteria > Bacillota > Clostridia > Oscillospirales > Oscillospiraceae > Heteroscillospira. The sequence goes on from JBFWKZ010000039.1 coordinate 16,753, forward strand.
TTTCAATACAATATTGAAAATCTGCGAAAAGCGATCACGGATAAAACAAAGCTTTTACTGATCAATTCGCCATCCAATCCCACGGGCAGTGTGACGAGCGAAAAGGTTTTACGGGAGATTGCGGAGCTTTGCGTTAAAAAAGACCTGTACCTCATCACGGACGAGGTTTATCAGGAATTCATTTACGGCGACGTTCCGTTTTTCTCCATCGCTTCCTGCCCGGGAATGAAAGAGCGGACGGTGATCGTAGACAGCTTTTCAAAGACCTATGCCATGACGGGATGGCGCTGCGGATTTGCCCTCGGCCCTGAGCCGATTATTTCACAAATGGTGAAAATTCAGGAAAATCTGGTGTCCTGTGTAAATACGCCAACCCAATATGCGGCGATGGCGGCGCTGGAGGGGCCGCAGGATGTTTTGAAAGAGATGCTTAGCCAGTACGATGAAAACAGGCAATTGCTTCTCCGGGAGATAAACACCATGGCGGGGCTCAGCGTTATTGTTCCTCAAGGCGCGTTTTACGCCTTCATCAATATCAAGAAAACAGGCCTTTCCTCAGAGGAATTCGCCATACGGCTTCTTAAGGAAGGCCGGGTGGTCGTAGTGCCGGGATCCGGCTTCGGGGAAGCCGGGGAAGGTTATATCCGAATCTCCTATGTCGTGTCCCGGGAGGACACGGTTGAAGGGCTTAAAAGGATTCGTTCCTTTATGGAAAATTTAAAAATGCAGGTGAGCGAAATTGAGTAAAGTATCGATTGTCAAAACGGATTGTTATGTTGCGGAAA
>JBFWKZ010000040.1:0-16926 GCA_050252415.1 Oscillospiraceae bacterium
AAAGCGATTATTATACCCGGCATGCCGGACGGTTCCGCCTCCGGCGGGAGTCCGGCTGCCATTTCTGTCGCGACCGCCTCGCCCCTTGCGGGGCAACCGGCGGCGATGACATTTATACCATGAATTAGAAGAATTCATGGTATAATAACCGCAAAGCGATTATTATACCCGGCATGCCGGACGGTTCCGCCTCCGGCGGGAGTCCGGCTGCCATTTCTGTCGCGACCGCCTCGCCCCTTGCGGGGCAACCGGCGGCGATGACATTTATACCATGAATTATTTTAATTCATGGTATAATGAATCATCTTTTAAACCAGCATGGAGATGAGTTCTTTGAGCAAGAATATTTTTGTTATCAATCCCGGTTCTACCTCAACAAAAATTGCCTGCTATCAGGATGACAGGGTGGTTTTCAGCGAAAATTTATGGCATCCTCAGGCGAATATCGTGAACTGCAAGAGCGTTATCGGCCAAAACAGCTACCGGCTTCAACGTATCTGGAACGTGATTGATCAATATCATATTGATGTTGACGCTCTGGATATCGTTATCGGCAGGGGCGGAATGTTTCCACCGGTAAAAAGCGGCGCATACCTTGTAGACGACGATCTCATAGCGCTCATCAGAGAGGGCAATATCGAACAGCACGCATCCAATCTCGGCGGACTTCTGGCCAAAGCGATTGCCGATAAAGCTGGTGTCAATGCGTTCGTATACGACTGTGTATCGGTCGATGAATTTCCGCCGATCTCAAAAATTACCGGTATCCCGGAGATAAGCCGACAGAGCTTTTGTCACGTGCTCAACAGCAAGGCGGTTGTCCGCAAGTATGCGGAGAGCCTCGGCAAACGGTATGAGGATATGACGTGTATCGTTGCGCATTTGGGCGGTGGCTTTTCCTTCAGTGCGCATCAAAAAGGACGGATAGTGGATTCAATTTCGGATGATGGCGGCGCATTTTCACCCGAACGGGCAGGTTCCGTTCCTATTTTATACATTATTGAAATGTGTTACAGCGGGAGATATTCGTATCAGGAGATGTGCAGCAAGGTTCGCGGCATGGGCGGCCTGCGCGCACTTTTGGGTACCAGTGACTGCCGTAAAGTCGAAGAGATGATTGCCGGAGGCGATGCCCAGGCAAAACTCATTTACGATGCCATGATCCTCCAGATCGCCAAGGCCATCGCCCTGACGAGTGCCATACTCAAAGGAAAGCTCGACGCCGTCATTATTACGGGCGGGGTCGCCCACTCGAAATATATTACCGAGCGTGTTATTGACTATGTCAAATACCTTGGAGAGGTCATCGTCATTCCCGGCGAGTATGAAATGGAAGCACTTGCCGCAGGTGGATCAAGGCTTTTGAATGGCGAGGCCTACCATACCATCTCCGGCGGCAGCGGACAGCTAAAACTATAGTGAACAAAGCTTAACTGTTAAAAAACAGTCCGGGTCAGCCTGGTGAAAAAACTTCACAGTGCCTCGAGAAAAGTGAAACAAAAGGAAAAACCCCGACCCGCCGCAAAAGCGGCGAAACCGGAGCGCTTATAGGGGTATGGGGGTTCGGCTGTAGACAAAAGGCTTTGCCTTTTGTCTACAAGGGAATAACATGTAAGTCCATTCACCACGGACTTACATGAACTGACCCGGATTATTTTTAATAATCCGGGTTTTATGTATACATTATTTTTTCCGTTTTGGCGTATAGGACCAGGTCTTTTTCCCGCCGATTTTAAGTGGCTGGGGGTCCTCGGCTTCGTCTTCAAAACCGTCTACAGCGATGGGGATGAAGCTCTTTGCAAAGTTGCCATGACCTTTATTCTTGGTATAAAAGTAGCCGATGATACAGAAAATTACAGCGCCGATAAAGTTCACAAAGAGATCCTCCATCGTATCAAATAGGCCTATGTCAAGGTAGCCACCAAGTCCTAGTGACGTTCCGTTTACAACAACATCCGTTATGTTCGTTATGCCGACCGGCTTGTTGGCTCCGGTTGGGTTTAGGGTAACGGAGTAAATTGCGTTTATGACCGTATCCTTCTGCATATCCGTATGGAGGAGATAATCACAGCCGAACTCAAAAAATTCCCATAATACGCCGACGGTCATTGAAAAACAGAAAGCGAAAAGCGCCTGATAAAACGGCGAGAGCCGCAGACTGATGTGCTCGGCGCGGTTTAGAATATCGACAAGGCCAAATCCGATAGCCGCACAGAGAAATCCGTTTGTGGTATGGAGGAGCGTATCCCAGTGCGTGAATTTCACGTAATATTCACTGATTTCTCCCATGATTTCCGCAGCGAAAATGAATACCATAATAACGATTTCCAGTACGGTCGGAAAATCAATTTTTAGGCTTCGTTCGATGAATGCCGGCAGCAGCAGGAGAAGAAGCGATAAACCACAGATGAAAACACTTTCATAATCCTTCCTCAATACCGCTCGAATAAGGACAAAAATAACGATTGTACGCAGAAAAATATATGTAGCGAAAGCCTTTTTGTCGCGTTTTATATGGTTTTGCAGTGCCCGAAAAAATCCTCTTATCTTTTTCATACTCTCCCCCTGTTTACGGCTGTATCACTCCAGTTCAAAGGCTCCGGTATAGAGCTGATAATATTTGCCCCTTTGGCCGATAAGCTGTTCGTGCGTACCGCGTTCAATAATACGCCCGCCTTCCAGGACCATGATCGCGTCGGCGTTCATGACCGTGGACAAACGATGCGCAATAACAAAAACCGTTCTGCCATGCATAAGTGCATCCATTCCCTGCTGGACAATTGCCTCCGTGCGGGTATCGATGCTGGACGTTGCCTCATCCAGGATCATGACCGGCGGGTCGGCCACGGCGACTCTTGCAATCGAGAGCAGCTGCCGCTGCCCTTGCGACAAGCCGGAGCCGTCTCCTTTCAGCATGGTATCATACCCTTCCGGCAGCATGCAAATGAAGCCATGGGCATTCGCCCGCTTTGCCGCGGCAATGCAGTCCGCATCCGATGCGTCCAATCGGCCATAGCGTATATTATCCATGACCGTACCGGTAAAGAGATTCACATCCTGAAGAACGATTCCCAGGGAACGGCGAAGATCCGATTTTTTAATATCGTTAATACTTATGCTGTCATAGGTTATTTTACCATCGGCAATATCATAGAAGCGGTTTATCAGATTGGTGATGGTTGTCTTGCCGGCTCCGGTGGCGCCCACAAAGGCAAGCTTTTGGCCGGGTTTCGCAAAAAGGTTGATATCATGGAGGACAATTTTGTTTGGCGTATAACCAAAATCAACGGTGTTAAAGCGGACGTCTCCCTTCAGCTCGGTATACCGAACGGTACCGCCTTCAAGGACCTCCTTCCACGCCCAGGTACCCGTCGTGTGCTCTGCCTCAATGATTTTGCCATTTTCAGCCGTAGCGTTTACCAAGGTCACGGTACCGTGATCCACCTCGACGGGTTCATCAAGGAGTTCAAAAATGCGTCCGGCTCCGGCAAGCGCCATAATAATAGAGTTGAACTGCTGTGAGACCTGCATGATCGGCATGGAGAAGCTGCGGCTGAGCTGCAGAAATGCTGAGACGGTTCCCAGCGTGAGCCCGGGCACGCCAAAACAGGCCAACCCGCCTCCGATAACCGCGATGAGGACATATTGGAGATAGCCTAAGTTTGAGAGTATCGGCATCATGGTCATGGAGATGCGGTTTGCAGCGGCGGCATTGGCACGCAGCTCCTCGTTGAGACTATCGAATTCCTCCTTGGCCTTTCCTTCGTGGCAAAAGACCTTGACGACCTTCTGGCCATTTATCATTTCCTCAATATAACCATTCAGCGCACCTAAAGATTTTTGTTGTTTGACAAAGTACGTGCCGCTTTTACCGCCGAGTGTTTTAACAACCATTACCATAAGGAAAACAAATACGATAACAAAAAGCGTGAGATAGACATTGAGATACAGCATCGTGCAGAAGACTGAGACGATCGTGATAACGCTTGAGAGCATCTGGGGTATGCTCTGTGACAGCATCTGACGCAGCGTATCGGTATCATTGGTAAAGTGACTCATAACATTGCCGTGCGTATGGGTATCAAAGTATCGTATCGGCATATGCTGCATATGGCTGAACATATCGTCACGGATATTTTTTAAAACACCGTGGGCGATATAAACCATGATGAGGTTATACGTTAGCGAGGAGACGACGCCAAAGGCAAAAATACCGGCCATTTTTAGCACCATGGCAAACATCCCGTCGAATACCGGGTTTGCCTCAAGGAGTAAGGGTTTCACATAATTATCGATTAAGTCCTTTATAAAAATGGAGCTTGCGACATTGACAAGCGAGCTTGTGAGGATGCAGATGATGACGACGACAAAGCGGAGCTTATATCTTCCAAGATATTTCAATAAACGTTTCAGGGCATCTTTATTGAGCTTCTGCCCCGGGATCCTCGCCATATTATGGCCTCCGCGCCCCATTGGCCTACTCATTATTACCGCCCCCCCTCGTTTGAGACTCATAGACCTCTTTATAGATCTCGCTGGACTGGAGCAGTTCTTCATGCGTCCCGAAAGCCGCTATTCTTCCCTCATCCATGACGATAATTTTATCTGCCTCCTGGACGGAGGAGATTCTTTGGGCAATAATCAGCTTTGTAGTATCGGGAATACAGGCTTTGAGTGCAGCTCGAATTTTACTGTCCGTGTGTGTGTCGACCGCACTGGTCGAGTCATCGAGAATCAGTATCTTCGGCTTTTTCAGCAAAGCACGGGCGATACACAGACGCTGCTTTTGTCCTCCGGAGACATTCGTACCGCCCTGTTCAATGTAAGTATCATATCCTTCTGGAAATTGCGCAATAAATTCATGCGCACAGGCAATGCGGCAGGCCTCCTCAATTTCCTCATCGGTGGCATTTTCATTGCCCCAGCGCAGGTTATCCTTTATTGTGCCGGAAAACAGTTCGTTTTTCTGCAGGACCACCGAAACCGCATCACGCAGAGCGCTGATGCTGTATTTGCGTACGTCAACATCGCCGACAAGAACTTCTCCGCCCGACACATCATAAAGGCGCGGAATCATCTGCACAAGCGTTGATTTTGCGCTGCCTGTACCGCCGATGATACCAATCGTTTCACCGCTTTTTATTTCAAGGCTAATGTCCTTTAGGCTCAACCGGTCAAAATTTCCGGAATAGCTGAAGTTGACATCCCTGAATGCAATATCGCCATTTTTGACAACTTGGATCGGATCTTTAGGATCCATAATCGTACTCTTCTCATCCAAAATTTCGACGGCACGCTCAGCGGATGCCCTGGAAATCGTGATCATGACGAATACCATCGAGAGCATCATAAGGCTTATTAGTATTTGCATGGCATATGTGATAAGGCTCATCAGCTGTCCTGTGGTCATCTCGGTTTCACCGCTGGTCACAATTATCCGGGCACCAAACCAGGCCACGAGCAGCATGCAGGTATAGGAAGCAATCTGCATGAGCGGCATATTGAAGGCCAGGACACGTTCGGCACTTGTATAGAGATTGTAGATTTCCCGGGAATTTTTATTGAATTTTGCTATTTCATAATCTTCACGCACAAATGCCTTAACCACGCGGATACCGCGCAGATTCTCCTGAACGACAAGGTTTAACCGATCATATGCACGGAATACTTTCTGGAAAACCGGAAGAGCAAGCTTTATAATGGCGCTCAATCCGATAGCCATGGGCGGCAGGGCAACGAAAAAAATAAGCGATAGCTTAGCGTTTATTTTTGCTGCCATAAATATGGCCGATATCAGCATAACGGGAGAGCGAACGGCAATGCGCATAATCATTTGAAATGCCATCTGAATATTTGTAATATCGGTCGTCAGCCGTGTCACGATACTCGCACTCGAAAACTTATCTATGTTCTGAAACGCATAGTCCTGAACCTTGTGATACATATCATGCCGCAGGTTTGCGGCAAAGCCCGTTGCGGCTGTCGCCGCCTGTTTTGCTGAGTTGGCGCCAAACAGCAGTGAAAACAGGCATGCGATCGTGAGCAGCGCGCCCATTTTTAAAATATAATTTAGATTGCCGACGTCAATACCGAAATCAATGAGATCCGCCATCAAAAATGGTATCAGCACCTCCATCAGTACCTCGAATATGACGAGCGTAGGCGCGATAATGGCATTCTTCTTATATTGCCGCACGCAGCCCAACAGCCGTTTTATCATATATTGTCCTCCAATACTAATTCATAAAATTGCTCTTGATTTTATCTAATACTTTAAAGAAGCACACAAGTTCTTCATCGCTTATTCCCTTCCTGGCAAGCACTTCTATACTTTTGATCTCTTGTGCAATGTGATCATGTATTGAAATCGAGCGATCGGTCAGGCAAATTTTTTTTAGCCTTGCGTCCCTGCTGACGCTTGTACGTGTAATGAGTCCGTTTTTTTCCATACATTTCAAAATTGAAGTTGCCGTAGACCGTTTGACAGCCAAAACCTCTTCAATATCGCGTTGGAATATATCCGTATCTCTATGGTCACAGAGATATTTTAGTACTCTGCCATGTAAAGCGGTAAAATTCCGCATCATATCATCCTTTTTCGCCCGCCGATTCAAAAACGTGGCCATCATGTTGTGTGTGATTCTGATCTCGCTGCATATTTTATTTTCGCGATTCATTTTATCACCACCTGACTTATAATGTTAGGATGCTAACATTATAAGTGGAATGTACAAAATAGTCAATGTGCTTTTGTATGAAATATTCTATAATTTCAAAAAATATCAGCGAGTCCTCCGGCTGGACATCGGTAGCATGCGGGTGTATAATATAGGAATTCTTCTTTAAGGTGAGCATTATGGATGTAAAGACCAATGTTATGCGCGTGTTGGACAAGAAAAAATTGCCATATAAGGCCCATTGCTATGTCGGCACCGGCGCTATAAGCGGTGTTGAAGTCGCAAATGCGCTCAATCTGCTGCCGGAACGTACGTTTAAGACCCTCGTCACTACCGGCAAGACCGGCCAGCATTATGTCTTTGTCATACCTGTGGCCGAAGAGCTCGACCTGAAAAAGGCGGCCAAGGCTGTCGGCGAAAAGGCAATAGAGATGCTGAAGGCAAAGGATTTACTGCCTTTAACGGGGTATATCCACGGTGGCTGCTCCCCCATTGGAATGAAAAAATTTTTTACAACTATGATACACGACTCGGCACAAAACTATGAGACGATATTTTTCAGTGCAGGTAAAATCGGTTATCAGATCGAGATGTCCCCGGAACATCTTGCCAAGCTCATTCGTTTTGGCTATGCGGATCTGACGGTATAAAATCAGTGCATGGACTTTAGGGGTAGCATAGGGACAAAAAGTGAACCGGGTATAAATCTCTGTAATGGGGCGGACAATTTCGGCTGTCCGCCCCTGTTTTTTGCTTACATAGCGGGGCCGGCATTAGCTGTTGCGGCGGCGCTGGCGGCGGCAAGGGCCTCTTTCCATTAAGGTGGCTTCCTCCTCTCGTTCAACTCGGCCTCCTGTGCGTTCTCTTGCTCTACCGGCGTTTCCATCAAGCCGATCTCCTGGTAGTAAATCCAGATTTCCTGTTCGGCAGTACGGGAATATTGCTGAGATTTTTCATCCACCATGGTCTTCTCAATGAACAGCTTCAGGATTTCCGGCAATTGGATTAAATCATAGGAAAAACAGGTGTGTAAGGATTCGTTACACACCTGCCGATCTGGTTGCACCGCGCTTTATCCCGACTTAATCGGGGGCCACCTATTGTTTTCAGAGCCGTTCCTGCGACGGGCTACGGGTTATACCCAGCTATTTGTTCAAAATCACCATGTAGGTCCATTCTTGACTAATACGGTAGCTGCTTATACCGACGGCGTCCTATCCGAATGCCCATCGGATGGAACGCCGCTAGATTCATAAATCTCAGTTGTCAGTTTTACACCGAGGCGAAAGCTATAAAAGATGTTATAAAGCCTCTCTATCTTTGTGTCACCCTGTTCACCTCCTTGCTAGTGACACAGGATACCACAGATTGTATCGGAAAGCTACGGCTATGATTGATAATAATTCGGTGGAAAGATCTATGCCGGTATGGTATAGTTAAAAAGCAATATTTCAGAGTGCAATCATATTTCAATTCTTTAATATGCAGATAAACAGAAATTTTGTCGGGCAGTTTTGAACTGCGGATAATCTATATAATCTTGTGCGGGGAAACCGTAAACGCATCAGGAGTGAGGCACAGATCAATGGAATTCAATGATAAATTGCAGCAATTACGAAAACAGAGAAATTTTACACAAGAAGAACTTGCTGAAGCGTTATATGTATCTCGCACGGCTGTTTCCAAATGGGAATCGGGGCGTGGATATCCCAGCATTGATTCACTCAAAGCAATTTCAAAACTCTTCTCAGTATCTATTGACGAACTGCTTTCCGGCGAAGAACTGATATCCCTTGCCGAAACGGAAAGCAAAGAAAAAGCAGAAAACTTCTCTGATATGGTTTTCGGAATACTCGACTGCACAATGGTATTACTGTTTTTTCTGCCGTTCTTTGGGCAGCAGGGAGACGGCAGAATATACACGGTTTCGCTCATTGCTCTCACAGACGCTCCGGCCTATAGTCGTATGCCGTATATTGTGTTGGTGTCATTGACTGTTGTGTTTGGAATTGTGATCCTTGCTTTTCAAAGCTTTCATAATCGTATATGGGTGAAAAGCAAACTGCTGGTTTCTCTCATGCTAAGTATTTTGAGTGTGCTTATCTTTATAATCACTGGCCAACCTTATGCAGCTGTATTTGTGTTTTGTTTGCTTATAATAAAAGGCGTTTTGCTTATGAAACAGCGGTGACACGAATCGTATCACCATTGTGACACTGTGATTCTTACAACTTTCTGAACCTCATGATAGGCTGATATCAGACTTGAAGTCTGAATAACACCAAATATGAATGGGGATCAGAAAATGAAAAAAAGTAATCGAATCAATTTTGCTGTAACAGGAGTCTTATTTTCCTTTTTTTTCATGCTCACAATAATGCTTATGTATGTGGACGTGCAGCCTATAGGGCCAGAGGGTTCTTGTGTCGGATTTGCAACGGTAAACAGATGGGTGTCTGAACTGCTGGGAGTCAATATGCTCCTGTACCACATTACCGATTGGCTTGGCGTTGTGGCCATTTTGTTTGCTTTGGGCTTTGCTGTACTGGGACTGATTCAACTCATCTGGAGAAAGAGTCTGAAGCGTGTGGATCGCAGTATCCTTGTACTGGGCGCGTTTTATCTGCTTGTTATCGCGGCTTATGTGTTTTTTGAGTTCAATATTTTGAATTACAGACCGGTTCTCATTCAGAACGTTTTAGAAGCGTCGTATCCATCTTCCACCACACTGCTCGTCCTATGTGTCATGCCTACGGCAATTATGCAGTTCAACCGTCTGATTAAGGGAAGAACGGCAAGAATTACAATCAACACATTGTCTGCCATTTTTGTTGCCGTCGCTGTAGTTGGACGGTTGCTGTCAGGTGTTCACTGGTTTACCGATATTCTTGGCGGTGCGCTGCTGAGTTCAGCGCTTGTTATGCTTTATTATTCGGTTAATACATTTATTGAATTTAAAAAACCTTTCTAAGATGTCATTTGCCATGGGAATTATGAGCACAGCTGTTAGCTTCCAATTTATCGGACAGCTGTGAGTTACTGGATAAAAAATTAAAACACCTCATTTCCAAATTGATTCGGCAATGAGGTGTTTTCCGTATTCAGTTTGCCTTATGAGGGTAGGTTCATAATTTGCCCTTGTGACTTCCCGCATTTAGTCCATGCGATGATTTTATACCTGAAAGTTATTTTTTTTCTTTTGGCTTGCACACCAGCGAGACGGCAAAGCCAAACACAATTGCAGCGGTGACACCGCCTGCCGCAGCGGTAAATCCCCCGAGAAATGCGCCAAGGACGCCCTTTTCCTCCACAGCCTTTTTGACACCCTTAGCCAATACATTTCCAAAACCTGTGAGCGGGATCGTCGCGCCTGCCCCCGCCCATTCCGCAAGGGGCTCATAGATTCCCACAGCGCCCAGTACCACGCCGGATACGACATAAAGGGATAGAATACGCGCCGGGGTAAGTTTCGTCTTGTCCACCAATATTTGCCCGATGCCGCAGAATACACCGCCAACTAAAAACGCCTTTAAAAAGCCAAGAAACATATCCATTAGCATGGTACCTCCAGATTGAGCGCCACAGCATGGCAGATTCCGGGAATCGATTCTCCCTGCTGCGCTGATGTCGTGGACATAAGTGCGCCGGTAGCGGCAAAAAGCATCCGCTTCCAGCGGCGTTCGCGCATGCTGTCGATAAGCATACCGCATAAAACACTGGCACTGCACCCACAGCCGGACCCTCCGGCATGCACATCCTGAGTCTCACGGTCAAATATCAGCAGGCCACAGTCCATGGCATTTGTGCCCAGCTTAACGCCATCCCTAGAAAAAAGTTCCAACAGCGCCTCTCTGCCGACATAACCCAGGTCCCCGGTTATAATAAGATCATAGTCTTCCGGAGACAGTCCGGTATCCTCAAAATGGGTTTTTATCGTATCGTAAGCTGCCGGGGCCATAGCCGCCCCCATATTGTTGGCGTCGGTCACCCCTGCATCAATGATCTTTCCCGTAGTCACATGTGTGATGTAGGGCCCCTGCCCGCTTTTGGCAAGGATAACGGTCCCGGCACCCGTAACCGTCCACTGAGCAGTGGGTGCGCGCTGACCGCCATATTCCAAAGGAAATCGAAATTGCCGTTCAGCCGAACAGAAGTGCGAGCAGCTTAAGGCGGCAGCACCATCGCAGAAGCCGCCGTCAACCGCCATCGCTGCCAGCGAAAGAGACTCAGCCATCGTTGAACATGCCCCATATACGCCAAAATAGGGTACTTGGCTGTCACGCATTGCAAACGAAGATGCCGTGCACTGGTTTAAGAGATCTCCCCCAAAAATGTATTGTAGCGATGACGGCGGCATTCCGGCCTTGTCGCAGGCAATTCCAAAACACCGTTTAAGCATATTACTCTCGGCTTTTTCCCAGGTCTTTTCGCCGAAATAGGAGTCATCGCTGATGTAGTCAAAGCAGGCTCCCAGCGGTCCTTCCCCCTCCTTTTTGCCGACAACGGCGGCACCGGCAAGCACGGCCGGAGGCGAGCTTAGGCGCACTGTCTGTTTTCCCAAGTGTTTTGAACTCATTAATTTCACCTCTTGCCTATTGTTGCCGCATAACTCACAATAATACATACCGCCTAAACTCATATTGCATTTTGCAAAAAATACCCCCAAAGTTAAGTCAGTATACCATACTGATCAACTTTGGGGGAGACGTTTAATTTGGCTTGCCGATTCAATCTTATGAATTTAAGATGACGGCAATATATTTGAGATCCGAGCCGCCGATATTTTCGAGTGAGTGCCCATTTCCATCCTTACAAATTAAAACATCGCCGGGATTCAGAGAGACGTCCAGACCATTGTCGTTTGCTTTAGCCTTCCCCTCAAGAATATATATGGTCTCAAACTCACCGAAATGCTGATGATAGCCCTGCGTGGCGCCGGGCTCAAGAACACCGTAGGCCATAAAACGTCCCTTGCCGCTGATGTCTTCGCTTGTTGCAAACTTCGTGAGCTTTACAATGCCTTGTCCGCCTTTGAAGTTTTCCATTGTTTCGGTTGGGATATCTTTTGCATGTTTTATCATAATAGCACCTCCAAAGTTTTATTCATTATACCATTATAGTGATTAAATGTCCAACTATTGTTACTTATTACATCATTAAAATATCTTAGGGTATTGTGCTTTTTTACAAGCCAATATTTTGTATCTTTATACAAGAACAAAAGGCGCATCCATTTGGATGCGCCTTTTGTTCTTGAGAAAGGTTTAAGATTATTATGCCGCTGCCTGCTTTTCTTTTACGATAGCAATGTATTTGGTATAGATATCCACAAGGGTTTGGTTATATGCCTTATAGTCATCACAATTCATATAGAAACCTGTCATACAGTTATCTTTCATATATTGCTGCCATTCATCCGTATTATAGACCTGCTCCATGAGGTCGGAGTAATATTTTACAGCTTCGGGGGAGGCGTTGGCAGCCATAACAAAGCCACGGTGCTGCTGATGATTGATTTCATACCCGAGTTCAGTGAAAGTCGGCGTGTCCTGAAGCCCAAACTGGTCAAAGCGTTCATCGGCAGCGATTGCGATGGCCTTAAGTTTGCCTGCTGCAAAATTATCGCCTATCTCGGAAGGACTCATTGCCCCTAACTGAACATGTCCGCCAAGAACATTGGCAAGAACGTCGGCACCGGATTCCATAGCGACGTAAGTGATATCAATGTCGCAGGTGTCGCACAGCTGAGCCCAGAGGATGGCATCATCGCTTATCGCAGAAGAACCGGCATAAACGAGCTCGCCCGGATGAGCTTTAGCGTAGGTGATCACATCGTCAAGTGTTTCAAAGCCCGAGTCGACCGACGCGACAAGCAGGCTGGGATCTTTGGCCATCAGGGCGACATAAGAGAAGTCATCAAAGGTCAAGGGACTGTTGCCGGCTACCGGCTGGCTGTAAAAGCTTGAGGATACGACGTTGATATTATAATCGCCGCCGGTTTCCACGAGATATGTAAATCCGACAACATGGGAGGAACCGGGCTTATTGACGACGTTTATATTGACTGGGCACATGTTGTATTGTTGAATGATTTCAACGACTTTGCGGGCAAAAAGGTCCGCACCGCCGCCGGCGGAGTTACCTACGGTCAGTTCAATATCCTTAGTTGGTACCCAACCTTCAGGAGCGGCGGACTCAGGTACGCTGCTTTCAACCGCACTGCTCTCGGGAGCCGTGCTCTCAGGCGCTGCGCTTGACTCGCTGGTACCGCCGCATCCGGCAAACAGCGCGAGCGCAAGTGCAATAACGAATACGATAGACAATGCTCGTGTTTTCATTTTTTCCTCCTATTTTAAAGTGTAATATTTATATAACGTCCTCCGGGCGCTATACACAAATTATGCCGCCATCTCTTTCTTGCCAAAGAGCTTGCTGATGAGCTTCTTCAGCGGAGTACCGAAGGCCATAAGAATAGCGATAATAAGTATTGTAGCGGTAATAGGACGCGAAATAACGGCAAAAAAATTACCTCTTGCCATTATCATCGCCTGACGCAGATTTGTCTCTGTAATGTAACCAAGGACGATGGCCAATACCATAGGCGCCGCCGGAATTTTTAATTTTTTAAAGACAAAACCCACAGCGCCAAAGAAAAGTGTAATTCCAACATCAAACATTGAGTTTCCGAGAGCATAGGAGCCCATAATAATAAAGCCGAGGACGACGCCGTTGAGAATACCGGGACGAACCTTCAGTACGGTGACAAACAGCGGCAGTGCGCATATGACAAGTAGCAGGAGGATAATATTGCCGATGTACATACTGGCAACCAGACCCCAGGCAAAATCGGGTTCTTTGTCAAAGAGATAGGGTCCCGGCGTCATCCCAAACATCATCAGCGCGCCCATCATGATTGCGGTGGAGCCGGAGCCCGGAACCCCAAGTGTCAGCATTGGCACCATCGCGCCCATTGAAGCCGCATTATTGGCCGATTCCGGCGCGGCTACGCCCTCAATAACACCGGTACCAAAAAGATGTCCGCGTTTAGAGGTTTTCCGTGCCAGGTCATAGGACAGAAAAGACGCAATTGTTGCGCCGGCACCCGGTAATACACCGACAAAAAAGCCTAAGATCGTACCGCGCGCAATATGCGGCAGAGAGAGCTTCCATTCTTCCCTAGTTGGAAACATATTGCGGAATCTCAGTTCATTACGGGTGATCGTTATCTTTGCCGTATCTTTTTGTGCGGAGGCGTAAATGATCTCTGCAATGCCAAAAAGGCCCATTGCTACCGGAATAAAGTCAATGCCGCCATAGAGATGTGTCACGCCAAAGACAAAGCGCGGCATTCCCATGATTGCGTCGAGGCCTATGGTGGATACAAAGAGCCCTAGCCCGGCGGAAACAAAGCCCTTGAACGGGCAGTCGCCGGTCATACCGGCTATGGAAGTCAGGCCCAGGACCATTAGGGCAAAGTATTCGGCTGGACTGAAAGCAAGCGCGAATTCGGCGATTATCGGGGCAAGGATCATGAAAATAACGACGGATACCGTTCCGCCGATAATAGAGGCATATGCCGCCATACCCAAAGCCTGGGCCGGCCTGCCTTTGACCGCCATCGGGTGTCCGTCGAGCGTGGTCATAACAGCGGCGGAATCGCCCGGCGTATTAATTAATATTGCGGTGATTGAGCCGCCGTACATAGCGCCGTAGTAGATGCCGGCCAGCATGACGATTCCGGCGACCGGTTCCATGCCATAGGTAAGCGGTAGCAAAATTGCAATGCCTGTTGAGGGGCCCAGCCCCGGCAGCGCGCCGATGATGACACCGCTTACCACGCCGATAAAACAATACAGCAAAACAATGGGATTGGAACAGACGGAAAAACCGGTGGCCAGATTATGAAGAAGTTCCACGATTTTGCACCTCCCTAAAATCCAAAGGGTCCCTTGGGCACATGGACCTTCAGGAGCACGATAAATATCAGATAAATAACGATCCCCGTCCCAATTCCGACGATCAGTGACGTCTTCCAGGATTCGGGCCCAAGAAAACGTATCAGCAGGACCATTGCCGCCGTCAGCGAAAGAATAAGCCCCATATACTCGGAGAGAAGAACCGTTGCGATGCCGATGCCGATTATGATAAAAAAGCTCTTCCATTCATTCCATTTTGCAATGACTTTTTCATCCTCAGGATCCTGTACCGCTCGCAGCAGCCGGGAAATTGCCTTGACGGCTATACCGATTCCACATATCCCGATGATGGCTGCGGATATCATTGGCATAAACCCGGGTCCTGGCGTCTTATTCATGTAAAACTGGAGGCCGTCCCTTTTGCAAATAATGAAAATACCGGCGGCGAACAGAACAAAAACAACACCTAGAATGATATTGGCGTGCTTGATTTTCAGACCAACAGAAGGTTTGTTTTCCATATATCCCTATCAACCCTTTCTTCTTGATCCGGAGTGCCGATATTATGCACTTCCCATGCACTGAGTATAGCAGATGGCTATTCTTTTGTATAATTAGAATAATTCATTGCCTATCATAACGTTTCGTAATACCGACAATTTTGCCTTAACTAACCATCATCCGAACCGAAATAATTCTTTGGTTTTATGTCTTAAATGTTTAGTTGTAGACTATTCTATTTATGCAATGTGCCGTAAATTAACATTTTATTCCATTCCAATTATGAATATATAAATTTAATTAATTCCAATTTATGTAAATTAACAAGTTATATCCGGCTCTGAATTCCAGCGACAAAAAAGGCAAAAAATCCCCTACGCTGAAGCGTAGGGGATAGATATTGGTGAGGGCTCAGCAACGGCAGAGCATACAAAAAAGCCGTGCGAGGAGCAAACTCATACACAGAGAGCCAAATCCGCCCGTGTTGATTGAAAAACCGTGTCCCATGTTTTGATAGGTATTGCCACCATTTTGAATGACATCCAGTAGCTGTTGGTAATTATAGTTGCCAGGCTCCATCGACACCGCCTGTCTGGCGTGTTCCAGCGCGCGGATGCGGTTGCCCAACTGAAAGCTGGCAAAGGCGCTTAAATAATACCATCTGGCGTTTTTGTCGTTTTGCGCAACGGAATCGAGGGCGTTTATAGCCTGGGCGAAATAGCCGACTCGGATGTAGTTTTCCGCGGCACGTATACCGGAAACCTCATTTTCGGCGGCGCTTTGTCCATAACTTCCATAGCCGCCATAACCGTAGGCATTCTGGTTGTATTGGTTTTGCCCATAATTTCCGGCAAAGCCTGTGTTTTGCTGCGGGTTCTTTATCTGGTCATAGGCCGCATTTATCTCATTCATCCGCTTCTGAGCCTCGGGATCACCCGGGTGCAGATCAGGATGATATTTTTTAGCCAGTTGTCTGTAGGCCTTCTTGATTTCCTCATCTGAGGCGTCATGGGATATGCCTAAAACTCTATATGGGTCATTTATCATCGGCTATCTCGCCTCCGTTGCCTTTTGTTTTGGTAAGTCCAAGCGGGAATTTTGTCCACACACCAGAATATAGTATATTTCGCATAATGTCAACATCTTGAATTAGGGGAAGTTTTTCAAAATTTATGGCGCATTCTCCTATGAGCATGGTCAAAACGTCCTGTATATCCTTGTCCGTGCAGCCACGGCGGCGCATATCGCAAAGCGGGTTGTATCGATTATGTTTAATATCCCCCTTCAGATCGACAAAGGCGTCGAGAATATAGATAAACCGTCCCAAAGCGTCTGCCATCTCCCCCAACAGTTTTGCCCAGTTGTCCTCACGGCAGATGAAAATTTCACGCATTAAATCGCCAAAGCACTTTGCTGCCGCATCCGGGTCGCATACGCCGATATCCTCAAGTTCTTGAAGCTTTGACATGCACTTTTCAATGGCGTGTGTCTGGCGTGTGTATTGCTCGGCAGTTTTTTCATAGGTACTGCGTATAAATGAGGAAAGCGTTTTCGCAGAGAGGCGTTTTTCATCCCGCCAGTCATCCAAAGCCTTATGGTATGCGAGCAAAACGCTCATATCCGCCGCGTAATCTGTAAAACAATTGGAGATATAGTCATGCGGTTTTACCGGGTGTACCGAACACCGTTCATTTCCCGTTCCGGTTTCCGGCTCATAAAGCGAGGTAAGCAGCATGACCAAAAATGTCATATCGTAGCTGACTATGAGCCCGGATCCGATGCCGTGATTTTCACGCAGGGAGCGGCAGATACCGCAATAATACGCTCTGTAT
>JBFWKZ010000041.1:0-16808 GCA_050252415.1 Oscillospiraceae bacterium
ATTCGAGGAAGGCTGCCACCGGCAGCCTTCCCCTTTCTATGTAATGCAATAGTGCTTGAGTTTCGGGAAATTGCATGATAAAATCACTAAAACATTACATAACCAGCAATTTAGACCAAATTAGACTCAAGTTCAGATTTTGGGAACTCACAATATTCAAAACAGTATCACGCATTTCTAAATTGCTGCTGTATTCTGTCGTGTATAGTTCTGTCTTAACCAATATCACTTTTTAATATACAACTGGTTAGAAGTCAGTGTATAAATAAATTTTCTTAAAAGGAGCTAAAAAGATGAGGAAAATAGCAAGAAAGGTTCTGTCACTTTGTATGGCTGTGGCTATGGTGGCAGGAATGGCAACAACAGCATTTGCGATGGAAACAGTAAATATCAATGGGTATCCAGATTATACGGTGGGAGAAGATGTAGTTACTGCTGAATACCAAATCAGTATTTCTAATGTTATTAAGAAAGATACCACAAAATATCTTGCTTGGGCAGATACATATATTTGTCAGGGTCCTGTTACTGTAACTGCTCTGGATAACTTGAAGTTCTTTGGAGGGGCTACCCTTATACCTCATGAGGACACTTATATTGAAGGAACATTCCTAAGTGTCAAAGGAAATGCTGTATTTTATGATGGAACAGTAAAAAATTATGATGCAAATGCAGAATGGGCTTTTGGCGAAGACTTTTATTTTCAAAAAGGTTCTTCTATTACCATTACAGAGCCTGGAATATATCATATAAATGGTTGCTATGAAGCGCTGGCTGGGGGAGCTGACGTTGTGCTAGTCGTGCAGGAAGGGTCTGATTCTGTCTCTACCAGTGATACTACTGCAACCCCAACCCCTGCAGCAACAGCCAATCCAACCAATTCAAAGGTAACAGTAAATGGTAAGGCAGTAGCATTTGATGCATATAATATCAACAACAATAATTATTTCAAGTTGAGAGATATTGCCCAGATTATCAGTGGCACGGAAAAGCAATTCAATGTAACTTGGGATGGTTCAAAAAATGCGATTAACCTAATCTCAAATGAAGCGTATAAGACAGTTGGCGGAGAATTCACTGCTGGGGATGGAACAAGCAAGGAGGCTACTACAAATACTTCTGTAATTTATATGGATGGTGTATCTGTGGATTTGACAGCCTACACTATCAACGATAATAATTATTTCAAATTACGTGACTTAGGTAAGACCTTTAATTTCAATGTAACTTGGGATAGTGTTAACAATACCGTTGTTATAGATACCACTCAGGACTACATAGAAGAATAAAGTTACCGGTGGAAGGCTCACGGTCGTAGCCTTCCACTTTTGAATAAAAAGAATGAATAGTGAGCATCTCTCCAGCAAGGAACGGATTATCTGAATCCTTGACAGTCCATCTCCTGTCAGCTAAAGCAATAATCGATAAAAAATCATTATGCCAAGGACTAACAGAATAATTCATATAGTACTTTTCCCCATCAGTATCAAGGGTAAGTTCATCAGTATCGAAAGCGCAATTCACAGCATAAGCTTTATCATTAAAAATTACGTATTCACCCTCGATTTCTGAGTATTGTTCAGTAGCGTCCGAAGTTGGCTCACTTGAATTTCCCGTTTGCGAATCGGTAATAGCGACCATACGGCTATCCGAACCATATCCGACTTGCAGGCCATAAGCTTCGGCAAGTGCACGCACAGGGCGTATGTCGTTCCATCATACTCAAATATCATAACGTCTTTCCCATTGACATCTTTTGGTTCAAAAATCCCGTCTTTGACTTTTATGGCAATGTCATTGTTAACCCTTATCGTCAATCCTGCAGCGGCTAAGGCGGGAATCGATAGTGATATTATAAGCACTGTCTATAATCCCCATATAGAAGTCCTTAAATCATTTCATAATATGATCCCTCATTTTTAATACAAATTTAATTTATTGATACTTTATTTTTTAACAAACCAACGTTTACACTGAATGTGCCGATAAACGGTACGTTCTTCCGTCAATCGTCAACGTCGAAGTTTTCGAGCACGCTTGATTTTCGCTGAGCTTTGGCGTCGCCGTGGCGCACAAATAGCATGGTCACAAAACTGAGCGCCACAAATATGGCGCCATATGGGAACAGCAGGACATAGCCCGCGTCGGGATTGCTGTCCCCCAGGAAAAGATAGCCATACTCCAACACGGCTCCGGAGAGAATCGGCGTTATGATCTGCGCCGCCTGAGACGCCGTATAGTAATAGCCGGTATATTTGCCGATATTGGCTCCGCGGCTCATCTCCACGACCATCGGATAGCTGTTCACGTTTATTGCCGCCCAACCGACGCCGGCAAGGATAAAGTAGAAAAAGATCATCGCACTGAAACGCTGAAATATCATACTGGCACCAAACGCAAGGGCAAGCAAAACCACTCCGCCGAGAATAGCTTTTCGCCTGCCTATCCATCCGGCGATAAAGCCGACGGGGATATAGCTCAAAATTGCCGCCGCCTGCGCGACCATGAGCGTATAGGCATAGAGCCCGCCCTCCAGTCCCCAATAGACATTGGCATACTTTGAAAACGACGTGGTGATGGCATTATATCCCATAAACCATAGAAACACTGAGGCGAGGATCAGATACAGTGACCTTTTGACCTCCGGGGACATGGCCTCTCCCGAGCTTCCGTTTTCTTCTTCCGTATCCCCTATGGCGGAAGAATCCTTCCGCATTCTTGCCGTAAGGCGCGTCTCATTCGTGGTCTTTACCAATATCATGAGACATATGAGCATAAATATGGAATTGATCAGAAAAGCCGGCATGTAGTCGGGGGACGCCGTTTTCGGTACGCCAATGCCGATGACGGCGAGCATAATGATGCCCCCCATAGCCCCCATCAGGTTGATTATGGCGTTTGCGCGGCTGCGAAGCGGTTTTATGGTCACATCCGGCATAAGGGCAACGGCCGGGCTTCTGTAGGTGGCCATGATGATGAGCGTCAAGGCAAGACCAACGATAAACAGGGAAAGGCTCTGCATACGATTCGCCAGCGGCAGCAGCAGCGAGACCACGGCTGCAAATACCGTGCCGCAAAATATAAACGGCATACGCCTGCCCCACCGGGTTTTGACTCTGTCGGAAAACGCGCCGAAAAGCGGCAGCATAAAAAGCGCCAAAACGTTATCCAGCGCCATAATGAAGCCGGATATGGCATCGTTCACATGAAATGTCTCTTTGAGAATAAGCGGGACCAGTCCGTCATACACCTGCCAAAAGGCGCAA
This sequence comes from Oscillospiraceae bacterium, assembly GCA_050252415.1. Taxonomy (GTDB): domain Bacteria; phylum Bacillota; class Clostridia; order Oscillospirales; family Oscillospiraceae; genus Heteroscillospira. The sequence continues at coordinate 3,267 of JBFWKZ010000041.1, forward strand.
ATTGACATGAACGCGAAGCCCACATAAATCGTCTGCCTGTTGTTTAGCTTCATGATGTTCCCCCTTGCTTAATTTGGCTTTGCCCTAACCGTATTTTAAACGCAGATAATGGCTATTACAAGTTGAAATTGACAGGGACAAATAAATCGTGTAAAACGAATAGATAGAGGTGTTGACAATGATAAAGCTGCTTTTTGGTGCCGGGCTCGCCACCGCTGCCTGTACCTATCTGATTGCGCCGGAAAAGCCGGGTGAAGGGGCAAGGATTCACTTTGCCGGGCGCAACTATGCCCATCGCGGATTACATGATATGGGTAAGGGCGTCCCCGAGAATTCACTTGCCGCCTTTCGTGCCGCCCGCGACATGGGCTTTGGCATTGAACTGGACATACAGCTGTCTAAAGACGGACAGGTCGTGGTGTTCCACGACTGCAACCTGAAGCGCATGTGCGGAGTGGATTTAGCTGTGGATTCTTTGACCTACGACGAGCTCTTACAGTTCCGGCTCGTCGGCACAGACGAAAAAATACCGCTTTTTTCCGAAGTGCTGCAGCTGATGGGCGGCCGCCAGCCGCTGATCGTTGAGCTTAAGACCTTCGGTCACAGGTCGGAGCTCTGCTCACGTGCCTTGACGCTTATGCGTACTTATCAAGGTGAACTGTGCATGGAGAGCTTTGACCCCTTTATAGTGGCCTGGTTTCGACGCAACGCGCCGGATATCGTGCGCGGCCAGCTCACGATGGTCGGCTGCCGAAAAGAGCGGAAAAGCTCCGGCATAAACGCGGTGCTGATATTTGCTCTCAGCCATGTGATGACAAACTGTCTTTCCCGCCCCAATTTTATCGCACATAAACTTGGGAAGAAAACCTTTGCCGTCCGCCTTGCCGAACACATGGGTGCCATGCGCTTTGCCTGGACCTCCCATATGCCCGGAAACGAACAGGGCAACGACTCCGTTATTTTTGAAGGTTATCTTCCCGAACCCAGTTTTAATCAAAAATACAGCAACTCTTGCAGCTTCTCTATAAAGTAGGGCGATATGGCATCATAAAAAACCGAACCGTCATTCCTGCCGGTTCGGTTTTTTATGAAAAATTACAGGTTTTCGCCGATTTCCTTGACGGATGGGAAGATAAGATCGGGCTTTACATCACTGTTTTCAATGTCCTCCAGGCTGGTTTCGCCGGAAAGAACGCAGATCGCCGTCGCTCCCGCATTCTTTGCCACGGCAATGTCGGTATAGAGCCTGTCTCCCACACAGGCGATCTTGGCGTTGGGCACGCCGGTCATACCGGATATGATGTCAATCATATTGTGATTTGGTTTTCCAATATAATGCGGCACAGCGCCGGTCGCCGCCGTCAGCAGTGCGCAAATACTGCCGCAGTCGGGTAAAACCTCTCCCCCCGGCATGGGACAGACCCAGTCGGGATTTGCGGCAATAAACTCAGCTCCCCGGCGCAGATATTTTACGGCAATCGCCAGCTTATGGTAATTGAGCTCGGTGTCAAACCCCACGGCAACAACCGTGGGGTCTTCCTCAGTGAGGTGCACCCCCGCGTCTCTCAGCTCCCGCTCAAAAGCATGCGTGCCGACAAGATACACGCTCTCGTCCGGATGCCTTTCGCGCAGGTACAGCGCCGTTGCCATGCTGGAAGTAAACACATTTTCAGCCTCGCACGGGAATCCAAGTCCGCTCAGTCTCGCCACATAATCCGCCCCGGCGCGCGAGGAGTTGTTGGTGAGATAGATATACCGGCGCCCCTTATCCGCCAAAGTATGGATAAAGGAAACGGCGCCGTCTATTACCTCGTCGCCAAGATAGAGCGTCCCGTCCATGTCGAGCAAAAACAGCCTCAGCTCATCCATCAGCCTTTACCTCCAGATCCTGAATCGTCAGACTCATCAGGTCCTCGCGTTTCGGCGATTTCATTTCGGCAAGCCTGTCCGCTTGACGGGAGATGCAATTTTCAAAAAAGTTGCGCACATCCCGGCCGTTTCCGAAGTTGTCATCGCGGTTCTCATACATGTCGCTGAAAAGCTTCTCGGCGTACGCCTCTGCTTCCGGCGTGAGAACATAGCCGCCTTTTTCGCAGCGCATCCGGAAAATGGCCATAAGTTCCTTGCCGTTATAATCCGCAAAATCGATATATTTATTAAAGCGGGACTCGAGCCCCGGATTGAAAGACAAAAAGCGTTCCATCGGTCCGGGATACCCCGCGACGATGACGACCAGATTATCGCGGTTGTCCTCCATCGCTTTGAGTATCGTATCAATGGCCTCATGGCCGAAATCGTTCTCCCCGCCTGCGAGGGCGTATGCCTCGTCGACGAAAAGCACCCCGCCAAGCGCCTGCGTGATTACCTCACGTGTTTTCATGGCGGTTTGGCCCACGTATCCCGCAACCAGGCCGGAGCGGTCCACCTCAATCAGCTGGCCGGTGGCGAGAACGCCGATAGCGGCATAGATACCGCCAAGCAGGCGTGCAACCGTTGTCTTTCCGGTGCCGGGATTGCCGGTAAACACCAGATGCAGACTCATCGCGGGCGACGGCAGGCCCTCCGCCTCGCGCAGCTTGCGGACACTTATGAGGTTGATGAGACTTTTGACGTCTCGTTTGACCTGTTTAAGCCCCACCAGCTCGTCAAGCTCTTGCATAAGCTTATCGAGGTCCGGCTTTTCCTGCGGCTTGATGGGGGCCGCCTTTTCCATCGGCTGCGACTCCGGCTGAGGATACTTCTGCGTAAACGGCGGCTCGCCGCTTGTGACATAATCGGCCGCGCGTATGGCCGCCTTCCCCCTCTTAACGCCTGCGGAATCGCAGATCGCGCTCAGGCGCTCGCCGCACTGCGTGATATATTCCGCCTCCGCAAAGCTCACGTCGTCGTCGGCTGCCGCGAGGTACAAAAGGATATTTGTTATCATACGAATAAAAATCCGGGAGTAGTCCGTCCCTTTCTTCATATCGTTGTCGGCAAGGCTCCAGAAAAACATCGGCGGCAAAAAATCGCCGCTCTTGCACACGGATTCGGTGAGCTGCCAGAGAAGCCAGGCGGGCTGCGGACGTCCTTTGGAATAAAGCTGATTGATCGTCTCGACATGCGCCGGTGTCACCGCACCGGCGCGCTTCCAGAGTTCGAGCGCACATCTTCCCACAAATTCATCAAGCTGCGGCGCAAGGCCTCTGCCTGCCGCCTTATAAAAAGCCTCCGTGTTGGCGATATATGTCTTATGCAGTTCATTCGGGCTGCGCTTCCATGGCGTTGGCATTTTCTCCGTCCCCCCTGTATCAAATTATACCTATCATTATACGCGAACTTTGGGATTGAATTCAAGTATGATTGCAACGCTGTGGGAATTGTGTTAGAATAGCTGCAGTTCCAGACTTTCCGAAAAAACGGTCCGCCGATCCGCCGTGACTGTTTTGCCCCTTTGCGGCAACCGGCGGCAACGGCAGCGATAAAATAAGATACAAGAGAAAAATTAGGGAGGGCGTTTATGAGCAAGGCAGATGAAATCTTTATCCAAAATTGCAAAGACATACTCCAAAACGGTTATTGGGACACAAACGAAAATGTCCGTCCAAAATGGGAGGACGGCTCACCGGCACACACGGTCAAGCGTTTTGGCATCGTCAATCGCTATAACCTTGCCGAGGAGTTTCCGATACTCACCATTCGCCGCACCTATCTCAAATCCGCCATTGATGAGCTGCTGTGGATCTGGCAGCAAAAGAGCAATAACGTCCATGACCTGCGCGCCCGCGTCTGGGATGAGTGGGCGGATGAAAACGGTTCCATCGGCAAAGCTTACGGCTATCAGCTCGGCATCAAGCACCACTACCCGGAGGGGGATTTCGACCAGGTCGACAGAGTTATATACGACCTTAAGCATAACCCCGCCTCACGCCGAATACTGACAAACATCTATAACTTTGGAGATCTGCACGAGATGGCGCTCTACCCCTGTGCCTATTCCATGACCTTCAATGTCTCCGGCGATACGCTGAACACCATACTCAACCAGCGCAGTCAGGATATGCTCGCCGCAAACAACTGGAACGTCTGCCAATATGCCGTGCTGACCTGTATAATGGCGCAGATATCCGGACTAAAGGCCGGGACGCTCATGCATGTCATTGCCGATGCGCATATTTATGACCGGCATGTGCCCATCGTTGAAAAGATAATTGGAAATACGCCCAAAAAAGCGCCGGAATTTATTATCGATCGCGCCGTAGATGATTTTTATAAATTTACGCGGGACAGCTTTACGCTGAAAAATTATGAATTTTCCGACCTCAGCGTCAAAATTCCTGTCGCTGTATAAGGAGGTAAGCTTATGGAAGCTGTCGTTGCTGTTTATTCCGATTGGGGCATTGGCTGCTGTGGTACGCAGCCGGTCGTGGTGTCCGAGGACCGGCGTCATTTCCGCGCAATCACCGGGAACGGTGCCGTGATTGTCGGGCGAAAAACGCTTGAAGATTTTCCCGGGGGCAAGCCGCTGAAGGGAAGAGTGAATATTGTCATAACACATCAGGCCATTAATATTCCGGGGGCTGTCGTCGTCCACAGCTTTTCGGAAGCCGCAAAGAAGGCGCGCGAGTTTGAAAACGCTTTTGTCATAGGCGGAGCCAGCGTATTTAACGCCATGCTGCCATACTGTGAGCGCGTCCATGCGACGATTATCGAGGCTGAGCCCCAGTCAGACACCTTTTTCCCAAATCTGGACAAACTGCCCGAATGGTATTGCGCAGCCCCCGGCGAAACCAAAGAGGAAAATGGCCTTCGGTACCGTTTTGCGGTGTATGACCGGGTAAACCCGCAGTCCGATTGCTCTTCTTCGGCTGATTAAAAACAGGACAACGCCGCACAAACCCAATACCCATATGCGCCGCCCGATTTTACGTCGGATAAGCCTAAAAGCGCAGCGAATACGGGAGAGCATTTTTATAAAATATGGCGGGAAACAGGCAAGTTACAGTGCCGCCGCAGATTAAATCAAGCAAGAACAGGGATACATCAGATGAGAACTCAAGAACAGATTCGTGAAATCATTAGAAGACTCGAGGAAGAGTACCCTCTGGCCGAGTGCAGCCTGGATTATATCAAGGACTATGAGCTGCTGTTCTCCGTCCGTCTCGCCGCCCAGTGCACGGATGAGAGGGTGAATATGATCACGCCCGCGCTCTTTGAACGCTTCCCCAGCCTTGAGGCCTTTGCCTCCGCCGATGTTGAAGAAGTTCAAAAATACATCCACTCCTGCGGCTTTTTCCGATCCAAGGCGCGGGATATCGTGCTCTGCGCCCAAACGCTTCTGGTAAAGCACGGCGGAAAGGTACCGGATACGATGGAGGCGCTTGTCGCCCTGCCCGGTGTCGGCCGGAAAACGGCAAACCTCATCCTCGGCGATGTCTTTCACAAACCCGCTGTCGTTGTGGATACGCACTGTATCCGTCTGTCCAACCGGATGGGGCTTGTGGACAATCTTAAAGACCCGGTCAAAATTGAACGCGCCCTGCGCGAGATACTGCCGCCGGAAAAATCCTCCGACTTCTGCCACAGACTGGTCCATCACGGCAGGGCGGTATGCACGGCCCGCAAGGCAATGTGTGACAAATGCTGTGTCCGTCATGTCTGCCAAAGCTTTTCCGGCTAAAGCGTCCGGCCTATCGCGCCCCCACATTGGGGGGGAAAATCTCGTAGTTCTCATATGGGTTGGCAATGATCAAACCGGCACCTCGTGCTCACAATATGTAAAAACAGTAGTGCCGCTTTTGCCGCACTACTGTTTTGTTAAACCAGTTTTCAGATAGGCTGACCAGCCCGCTTCACAAAAATCGCTCTATCCCTCGCACCCGACATCGACAGGATATTTGCCGGTAAAGCAGCCGTCACAGTAAGATTTACCAAAACACGGTGCGATCTTTTTGAGAGCCGCCACGCTGAGAAACCCAAGACTGTCGGCCCCGATCATCTGCCGCATCTCGTCAAGCGTGTGGTTACAGGCCATGAGTTCTTTCTTCGACGGGATGTCCGTACCGAAATAGCACGGCGATATAAACATGGGAGCCGACGAGAGCATATGGACTTCTTTTGCGCCGGCATCACGCAGCAGTCTCACCAGCCGGTTCGAGGTCGTACCGCGCACGATCGAGTCGTCAATGACCACAACACGTTTACCGGAAATCGTCGACCGCAGGGGGTTAAGCTTCAGCCGGACCGCCATCTCGCGGTTTTCCTGTCCCGGTTGAATAAATGTTCTGCCGATATAGCGATTTTTGATAAGGCCGTCGTTATAGGGGATTCCGGATTCCAACGCATAGCCTTTGGCCGCGCTGAGTCCCGAATCCGGCACACCGATGACAACATCGGCATCAATAGGATACTCTTGCGCAAGAGATTTACCCGCAAGTATGCGCGCCTCATGGACGCTTTGGCCATCAATGTTGCTGTCCGGCCTGGCAAAATAGAGGTATTCGAATATGCAGAGGGCGGAGGGCTGGGTATTCATACACGCATCGATGCTCTTTAATTCGCCGAATTCATCGACATATACGACCTCGCCCGGGCGGATATCGCGTACGAAGGTCGCGCCCACACTGTCCAGCGCACAGGACTCCGACGCGAAAATCACGGCGTCTCCCCGACGGCCCATGCAAAGCGGGCGAAACCCCCAGGGGTCGCGTGCCGCAATCAGCTTTCTCGAGCTCATAACCACAAGTGAAAATGCGCCGGTGAGTTTTCTAACCGCTTGGGCAACCGCCTGCTCTATGCTGCCGCATTGGAGGCGTTCCTGCGCAATAACGTAAGAGATGAGTTCAGAATCCGTTGTGGTATGGAAAATTGCGCCCTTATATTCCCATTCGCGTTTAATATTATCCACATTCACAAGGTTTCCGTTGTGCGCCACAGCAAAGGTCCCCTTGACATAAGACAGGGTCAGCGGCTGGGCATTTTCGCGAAGCGAGCCCCCGGTTGTGGAATAGCGGACATGCCCGATAGCGATAGTGCCGTTAAGCTTCTTGATGATCTGCTCCGAAAAAACATCACCCACCAGGCCAACATCTTTGTGGCAGCTCATCTCAAGGCCGTTCATTGTGGCAATGCCGCATGCCTCCTGCCCTCTGTGTTGGAGGGCGTACAGCCCGTAATATGTGCTCTTGGCACAACTGCCTTCTTTATCGTATATCCCGAAGACGCCGCACTCCTCATGCAAATCCATGCTCTTTACCTCCCTTGGTTTTATCGTCAATGGAAAACTATAAAATCCCCACAGCACCGCCGTGGGGAAGCTCCCATCATCTCGTCATAGAGAACAATACAGAGTATAACCCATGCCCCGGCATTTTTCAAGCTGTTTAGCGCTATTTTGCCCGTTTTGCCAACGTTTCCATCTTTTATGGTCCCACAAATAGGCAAGCTCGACAGGAGGCGCACAGCCTGCTGTCCCAAACCGGCGTTCAAGATTGTGGAAACACCGATCCACACTTCGTTCCTAGTGGTGTGTCTAATTTGAAGACGACTTATTCTATCAAATTTTTTATCGCACGGCAAGCGCTGAGCAAGGTTTATTCTTCCATATCTGCCGGATGAAGTATCAATATGGAAACCACACGGAGGTATTATTATGCAGCCACTTGAAATAGATATGAAAACCTATCGCAGGCTGGAGCACTATACCTATTTTAGCCAAATGCGCCAGCCATATCTCGGCGTCACTGTGAACATCGACATCACAGATTTTAGGCATACGATCAAACGCGCCGCCATACCATTTTTCCTGACGGTACTCCATAGAATCGCACGCGCCGCCAACAGCGTCCCGGAGCTTAGGCAGCGGGTGACACACGGCCGAATCGTGGAATATCCATGGTGTGATACATCGCACACCGTCGCCCTCGCAGACGGCACGTATTGCTACTGCCGTCTGTGCGCGGATATGCCGCTGCGCGACTTTCTGCCCTATGCGCAGAAAAATCAGGAAGAGGCAAAACGCCTGCGCAGTCTCGATGACGGGGACGAGAGCGACTCGCTCCTTTTCATCTCTTCACTTCCGCGCCTCAGCTATACGGCGCTCATCCAGCCGACACCGGAGCCGACCGACTATAATCCGCGTATAACCATCGGCGGTTTTTTTGAGACTGAAGGAAAAACACGCTTGCCCGTATCAATTCTGGCCAATCATGCGCTGGTCGACGGGCAGCATATCACACAGTTTTATGACCATTTAGCGGCTCTGATCCGTAACACGCCAAGCGAACTGTGAGACGAAAAAGCATCGGGAAAATGATCATTTTCCCGATGCTTCAGTTTGCTAAAAACCAAGCGTCAAAATCACACCCAAACCGGACTGTGCTCAGAGCCGCCGCCGGGAATCGTCCCGGCCTTATTGCATAAGATTTATACTGTTTTATGCTTTACAAGGTTTTGTTTATTTCAGGTCATCGTCTTACGGCATGACAAATCCGCCGTTCGGAGAAATCGTCTGACCGGTCAGATATCTTGCCGACAGGATATAAGCCATGCAGCCGGCAATGTCGCCGGGTTCTCCGATAAATCCCATCGGAATCGTGGCTGCCAGTGCATTAAGCTCGTCCTGATTAACTCCGCGCAGCATATCCGTCATGATCATACCGGGGGCAATTGCGTTTACGCGGACTTTCCGTCCGGCAAATTCCATTGCCAGAGCGCGCGTCAGGCCAATGACGCCGGCTTTTGCAGCGCAGTAGTCGCCCTGATTGACAACACCGATTAAACCGCCGACGGACGAGGTATTTACTATGCAGGAGTCATGGTCTACCATATAGGGCAGGCAGAGATGCGACATGTGCATTTGACTCATGAGGTTTGTGTTGATAACACGCGTATAATCCTCGACCTTGAGATCAATAAAGTTACAGTTGTTGGTGATGCCGGCGTTGTTGATCAAAACATCCAGCTTATCGCCAAAGCGGTCTATCGCCTTTTTGACCAGCCTCTCGCAGTCCTTATATTGGCTGACTTCCGCCTGGACGGATATGGCATCGACCCCCTTCTCGGTCTTCAGCTTCTCTACCAGTGCATCTGCAAGGGCCCGGGAACTGTCACTGCGATAATTTATGGCCACATTGTACCCCATATCACCAAGCTTAAGGGTCATTGCCTCACCCAAACCGCGGGTTCCGCCCGTAATAATTGCTGTCTTGCTCATCAAATCACTCCTTGGATATATTTTTTATGCGATTTTTATCAATTGCTGTACTGTTTGTAAGATTTATTGTATAATCAAATTGGTCTTATTTAAAGACTCAATTCGTTAAAATATATTAAGACCAGGTGAACTATGCTTACATACGATTTGAACCGCCGGGGGAAAACGCCCATATATGATTACTTATACCGATGCATTAAGCAGGATATTATATCCGGCGAAATTCAGGCTCATGAACAGCTCCCCTCGAAGCGAAGTCTGGCACGGCATCTGAATATCGGCGTTATCACCGTTGCAAACGCCTATGCTCAGCTCCTTATGGAAGGATACATCTACTCGCTGGAGAGGCAGGGCTACTATGCGCAGAATGTAGAGAACCACCAGACAAAAAAGCTCCCTGAATTCACAATTGAGGAAACGGACCTGCACGACCATGAATTTTTTGTGGACTTTAAGGCAAACCGGACAAGTCTTCAGCATTTCCCAGCCTCGATTTGGAATAAATATATGCGGGAAGCGTTATCGCTGCAAGACCCGATTCTTCTGAAAACCGTCCCGTACAACGGCCTGTATGCGCTTCGGCAGACCATTGCCAACTATCTGCTCCGTAACCGGGGTATGCAGGTCCAGCCCTCGCAGATCATAATAGGCGCCGGGACAGAATACCTGTACAGCCGGCTTTTGCAGCTCTTCGGCCGGGATTCTATATTTGCTATAGAGGATCCCGGATATAAAAAATTTGCCATAATTGCCGCAAGCTATGGAAATGATTTTAAGTATATTCCCATTGACGGTTTCGGGCTTATGATCGACAAATTAGACGAGAGCGGGGCGGATATTGTCCACGTCTCTCCCGCAAATCATTTTCCGACCGGAACCGTCATGCCGATCAAGCGCCGGCTGGAACTCTTTGAATGGGCAGGTCAGGCAAGAGAACGTTTTATTATTGAAGATGATTATGACAGTGAATTTCGCTATACGGGAAAAATTATTCTGCCGTTATACACGGAGGACACCCAGGAGAAGGTCATCTATATGAATACCTTTTCAAAAAGCCTTGTTCCATCCCTGCGAATCAGCTTTATGGTTCTTCCACCCAAATTACTGGAACGCTACGTTGACACAATGAGTTTTTATTCCTGTACCGTTTCAAGCTTCGAACAGTATACGCTGGCACGGTTTATATCCGAGGGACACTTTGAACGGCATCTCAATCAAATGAAAAACTACTATAAAGAGAAACGTGCATTAATTTTAGAGGCCATCAAAAATTCCCCGCTGGCAAAAATCTCTAAAATAATCGAGCGAAACGCCGGAACACACTTTCTCCTTAATGTCCGAACGGAATTATCTGATGAGCAAATTTTTGAAGCCGGTCTTAAAAGAGATATGTATCTGTCTTTCTTCTCTGATTACAGCTATTCAAAGAGCAGTCCGGAAGGCTATAGTACACTGGTTATGAATTATGCCGGCATTGCCAAAGATAAGATTGCCGATGCGGTACAGCGCCTCAGCAAAATCTTTTTGTCCTAGATACGCGCCATAAAGCCTGGAAGCGTCTCAACAAAAGGTTTGAAAATAAAAAATACTCGAAAAATGAGCAAAGGACACAGCATATACTGGCCTGTTCCCTTTTGAGCTCCAGAAAAAGTAATCGAAAATCTGACGACAGATTTATACAAAATTCAACTTAGGAGGCAACTATGTACGAACTGATTCAGGTGGGTGAAAGAAGCTATTATATAAACTGCCCGGTCAAAATGGGCATCTTTCTGCTGGGAAATCATGAGGTGTGTCTCATTGACAGCGGCAACGACAAGGACGCCGGTAAAAAGATACTCAAAATATTAGCATCAAACGGGTGGACACTTAAAATGATATTGAATACCCACTCGCATGCCGATCACATCGGCGGGAACCGATTTCTCCAGCAGCGTACCGGTTGCCGAGCCTATACCGCGGGGATCGACAGGGCTTTTTCGGAGTTTCCGGTCTTGGAACCATCGCTTCTCTATGGTGGTTTTCCATGTAAGGCGCTGCGCAACAAATTTCTCTGTGCACAGGAGAGCGAGGCTGAGGCGCTGACGGAAGAAATCCTCCCGGAGGGACTGTCACTTATGAGAATAGACGGGCACTCTCCCGCCATGGCCGCATTCAAAACCTGCGACGGCGTCTGGTTTCTTGGCGACTGCCTCACAAGCGGGGCAATCATCGAGAAATATCCTGTTTCCTACATTTATGATGTCAGAAACTATCTGGAAACTCTTGAAGCCGTCAAAAAACTTGAAGGAAAGCTTTTCATCCCTGCTCATGCAGAGCCGACTGAAAATATTGTGCCTCTGGCCGATCTCAACGCCTCCAAAGTTGAGGAAATTTGCTCACTGCTGCTATGCCTGTGCCGAAAGCCGTCAGCGCCGGACGAGATACTCAAAGCAGTATTTGATCATTATGCACTGACTATGGATTTCTCGCAATATGTGCTCGTGGGCAGTACGGTGCGCTCTTATCTTTCTTACCTGCATGAGGAAGGCTCGCTGAGTGCCGACTTTGAGAACAACAAGCTGTATTGGACAACAATAAAAAAATAGCATCTTTCCGCCAGGCATTCATGCAAAATAGTGCAAGCTTGAGCTGCCGCTTTTGATTTTTCAAACAAGCCTATATACCGGATATTATTTTATTTCAGACTTATCATACTCGACATTTTTTATCATATAAATGTTGTAAGCTCTTAATAATAGCAAAAGAATTTATGCTATGAGAATTTTCAAGTTTGATAAGGTGATTTATTGATGTTGGGTGAGCGGTCAGAGCTTGTTAAGTGCAGAGAAAAGTTTCACTTAGCGATTGAAGCGGCAGGAATATGCGTATTTGAGGTCGATTTGAAACAGCGGACCTATAAGCTTTTCGAAAATGCGGAAGCTATCTACGGCAAATCCGGCGACGCCATTCTGGAGGAAATTCGTCTCTTTTCCGGGCTCAATAATAAAGATTATTTTGAAAAGATTTCCGACTATTTTACACATAAAGATGACCATGCTTCATTAAGGACTGCATTTGAGCGTGCTCTGGCAGGCACCAGGACATCTTATTATGCGAGGATGAAAACAGGCCAGACTTTCGTCTGGTGTAAGGTCGATTTGCTGCCGAATGTCGAATATGGTGAGCCGATAAGCATCATTGGCGTTATCTCTAATGTCGACAAGATTATTCGGCAGAGAGACGAATATAAAAAAAAGTCGGAGTGTGACTCTCTCACCGGGCTGCTGAACAAAAAACACACCGAGTTGTCTATCTCTGAAACTCTTATAAAGGACATGAATAAGCGGCATGCATTGATTTTACTGGACCTTGATGATTTTAAGTCCGTAAACGACAATTACGGACATATCGAGGGCGATATGGTTCTCCGCCAGACCTCAGAGCATCTGCAAAATTTGTTTCGCCGGACAGATATCGTCGGCAGATGGGGCGGAGATGAATTTGTCGTTCTGATGATCGACATACCGGATGAAGATATTCTCAGGCTAAAGATTGAAAAGCTTCTGGAGCCTAAGGCGGGCGCCCATTATGTCACCAAGAGCATTGGCGTCGCATTGTTCCCACAGCATGGACGCGAGTTTGAAGAAATTTTTTCAAAAGCGGATACGGCTCTTTATATGGCAAAAAAAAATAAAAACCGCTATGAGATTTATCGTGAAACAACTGATAATCAAGACATCGGGAAAGCGATATAGCTTTCCCGATGCTTTTTTATTTAAAGTGAGGTTTTGAGAAATGAAGCACTCTAAAGCATAATTAAGAAGAACTGCGGTTTTGCAATTAGTCAAAACCGCAGTTCTTCTTTTCTGTCGGATGAAATAAGGACGAATTGCCTTAGTCTGGTATATATTCGGCAATATCAGATAATTTGCAATTGAGGATTTTACAAAGAGAATTTAACGTATTGGTCGAGACGGATTCATTTTTTTGCAATCTTAAGATCGTCGAGCCACTGATGTTATCATAATCCCCTTTATTCCTCAATGTATAGGTAGTCGCACCTTTCTTCTTCATCGTTTCCCACATCGGTGCATAAGAAATCAGCTTATTCACCCCCATTACTCTTTACTTTAACTAAAGTATGCCCTATAATGGGCACATCGGCATATGCTCAATATAGGACATACAGACAGCAAGAGTTTTATCAGGGAAAATTAAAGCGAGATAAACACATTATTCAACGGTGCAGACAACAGCTACAAAATTTATTAGAGCGCACAATCATAGCAGATAATAAAAACCGGGTTTATGCGGCAGGTGAAAGGCAAGAAACATATCAACAACAAGTTATACGGATGAGGGTGACA
>JBFWKZ010000042.1:0-16733 GCA_050252415.1 Oscillospiraceae bacterium
GGCGGCGAAATCGGTGGTGTGCGGATAGAGGGCAGCGTTTCGGCACCGACCGGCATGCAGAGCCTCAAGAGCGGCGGTATCAGTGATCTCGGTACGTCCAGCGTGACGGTTGGCGGAAACCAGTTTGACACCGCCTCGGTACAGGTATATGAAAAGCGCTCCGGCGACTACTACCTCACAACGCTCTCATCCGTGAATACATCGGACTACAATCTGACCGGCTGGTACGATTCCATACAGTCCGATGGCGGCAGGCTCCGCATCATCACCGCCTTGGCAAAATAAATATTTTTATAAGCGCAGCTGCGTATTGGGTGTCAAATACCCCGAAAGGGCATGGATGATACTATCTGAGCTGCAATCAAGATTTTGACGGCTTCGTCTGAGGCTTTAAACCTTTTTAGGGACATTTCTTTGTAATCAGGCATAAAAATCCCCCGTATTGCACGAATATAGTGCAATAATAGTATGAATCAAGAGTAGAATCAATACAAAATTGCACTCAAATAAGTGCAGCGAGGTATTGATTATGAATTATGACTACAGTAAAGCTATTGAGAAAAATATCAGTAATATCAGGCAATCAAGGGGACTAACACAGGAGCAGTTATCCGCGAAGCTTCAAGTTGTTGGTTGTGATATTACGAGAAGTGCATTGGCCAAAATTGAAGTTGGACAACGGCATTTATATCCGGACGAATTGAAAGCTCTCAAAACTGTACTTGAGGTATGTTATGAAGAACTATTTGTTTAGGAGCTTTTATGAAATCAAATAATTGTCTATTTTTATAAAAAACAGGCTTCAGTGCAGAAGCCGAATGCCATGCCACGGTTTTGCTGCCTCACCCAAAAATGTGGTCGGCGGATTTTACATCGGTATCGGAATTTGGTATACTGGTAGGCAATCAATTTGAATAGGGGGACTGTCATGAAAGTCGGCCTTGCGCCCATCGCTGACGAACACGCGTCGGTGCTGATCCTTGGATCTTTGCCTGGGGATTTGTCTTTACAGAAGCAGCAATACTATGCAACCCCCCGTAATCATTTTTGGGCAATTATGGCCGCGATCCTAAAGGAGCCGCTGCCTAAGAGCTATCCATCCCGCGTTCAGATGTTACAGCGTCACCGCGTTGCGCTCTGGGACGTCATAAACAGGGCGGAACGGGAAGGCTCTCTCGACGCAGGTCTTAGAGAGAAGAAACCAAACGATTTGGCGGAATTTCTGGATCGATATCCCAACATTCAATTTATTCTTCTTAATGGAAGCGAAGCCTACAGAAGTTATCAAAAATATTTTGGAACGCTGAACGTGCCTAATGCGATGGTGCGTTCCAGCAGTCCGGTGCCTTCACGTGAATGCAATACGCTGCAGGAAAAAACCCGGCAGTGGAAAGACGTGTGGGAACGTTACGCGGCAAGGTGAGGCCATAAGACCGCCTATGGCGGCTTGGCTTTTACTTTGCAGTATGGAGGGAAAAACCGTGAAAAAAACCGCCGCTTTGATTCTGGCAATTGCCTGTGTCCTGATTTTATTTGTGGGATGCGGCAGCAAGTCAAATGATGCTGCTTATATCTATGCACTGAATAACGGCCAGCGGGAGAAAACGATGGCAACGCTGACATGGGACGATTTGGATGCGCTCCGTACGTTCACGACCTTGGTTAACGAGGCAGCTTCAAGCACTGAAAAGAGCGCCGATACGGCGATGCAGTACCAGATCGAACTCGTCAACGCCGACACCGATGATGATGTTTTCGAAATCGGGTTTACCGCCGGGATGGTATGCTGTACCGGTGCCGTGCAGGGAATTACATTTGATCACGCTGTATCGACTTCAATTACAGAAGCTGATTTGACGGACATCATTGGTCAATAACCGTATACTTTCTTACCACCGGTGCGGCAGCAAAAGGCGGTATATCGATAAGAAATGGAGAGGGCTTGCCATCTACGTAAAGTGGAAGGCAGGCCTTCTAGTTTTGTCATAATGTGCTGATTGCGCCAATAGACCATGAGGCGAGGCATCGTCTCGATGGAATGCCGACGGTAGGCCCGGACACCGCAGCCAGCAGTCATAAAGAGAGGCCATTCCTTAATGATTGGGATGAATTCAACAAAAAATTGAAATTATTTTAGTTGGTTTTTTATGCGAAGAATCGATATTAATGATGACTTTCATAAGAATAATAAGATTAAACAGGTGACAGATTTGTCTAAATATGATACAATATTTTACATGTGGATAGATGGTAAAAAGCAAACTTGATATGGAATATAAAATACCGGAATACCGGCAAAAGCAAAAACAATTAGAGGCTGAGAATAGAAGTTTGTAATCCTGGAAGAAGTAGGTGTATATTGATGGACACAAAGGTGTGCCAATATATCTTGGAGATCGCCCGTAACAAGAGCATAACAAAAGCGGCGGAATCGCTGAATATTTCACAGTCGGCGCTCAGCCAATGTCTTTTACGTGTCGAGCGGGATATGGGGGCTCAACTTTTTAATCGAAAAAAGACGTCGCTTACCTTGACAGACGCGGGCAAGCTATATGTTCAAGCCGCGGAGAAGGTCGTGGAGACAAAGAACCGCCTGCGTGCGGATATTGCAGCGCTCTCCAAAACGCATAAGATACGAATCGGCGTATCCTCAATGTGGGGTATGGATATGATGATGGAGCTGCTGCCCAAGTTCAAAGATGCGTTTCCCGATGTCATGGTCGAAATGAAAAACTCTAACTTCAGTAATCTGAGCGTAGAATATAACCAAAAAAAAATAGACATGGCGGTGACGTCTCTTATCCCCAATAACGTCCTGCCGGGAATCTGTGAGCCGCTGAGGAATGAAGAGTTGAAGCTGATTATAAATCGGAAGCATCCATTTGCGGAAAAACACCGTCATGAGTCGGAAATACCGCGTGAGCTGATGAAAACCGAGCTGGCCGATGTGGAAATGATAAGGGCAGAGCAGGGCGCGACAATACACGAGATTGAAAATCAGCTTTTTGATGAACTTCAGTTTATGCCCAGGACAATATGTGAAATCGGAGATTATATGACCTTTATTCGCCTGGTCGAGGGCGGAATGGGCTATGCCTTGGTCTCCGGTGATAACCTGGAAGCGCATCCCGGTATTCGAAGCTGGTCGCTCTCCCCAAAACTTGAGCGAGTAAACGCAATGTTCGTACAGCCGGTCACCAGAATTGGAACGCCGGAAGAATATCTTATCAATCTGATACGTAACTACCGCCTATTTAAATAAATACTGCAGGCGAGCATATCCCTGTTTAATTTAACCTTTATGACTCAGAATAAAAGATGACGCAAAGGCCCCGCTTGGGCTCCGCTATATACGGCGGAACCCGAACGGGGCTTTTGTATTTTTTACCGCGTCCGGTTGGTTTGGCGTGAAAAAACTCCTGAGGCGGGTTAGAATGATGTACGCCCGGTTAAGGCGTTTGAAGTCCTTTCATCTCCTCATCCATCTCCCGGAAAATACCGATACAGATTGGCACGGCAATTACGGCCGTCAGGAAATTCGCAATCGGCTGGGCAAGCTGTATGCCCCAAAAACCGAGAAACGGTGGCAGGATGAAAACGGCCGGTATAAATAAAATGCCCTGCCATGCCGCGGCCAGTATATTTGCCTGAAGCGCCTTGCCAATCGTCTGCGTTAACATATTGCTCATCGTAATGAGCGGCGCAAGAGGGAGTGTCAACGCCTGAAGGCGGAGAGCCCAAAGGCCATAGCGCACAACCTCCGGATCATCGCGGAAAAGCACTATAATCTGAGTGGCAAATACCCAGCACAAAAGGGCAATCCCGGTGAGGACTACCGTCGTGACCTTTATCGAATAATTATAGGCATAGCGTACCCGGTCATAGCGCTTCGCACCATAATTGAAACCGCAGACCGGCTGAAAGCCCTGACCAAAACCGACCATCGATGAGCGTATAAACATGATCACCTTATTTACGATGCCCATGGCGGCGATTGCCGCGTCGCCGTAAGGACCGGAGGCGTGGTTGAGACAGATGGTCGCCACACTGGCAAAGCCCTGTCGGAACAGTGAGGGAGACCCGCCGCGCAGAATCAGGCTGCAGTGCCGGAGCGTGGGATGAAAGTTCGAAAGCTTTATTTTGACGCAGCCCTCACGCCGTGTTCCGGCGAGAAGCAGACACCAGGAGCAAAACTGGCTGACAGCCGTGGCAAGTGCCGCACCGGAGACGCCCATATTGCAGAGATAGATGAATATTGGGTCGAGAATAATGTTCAGGATTCCGCCGGAGACAATACCGACCATGGCATAGGCGGCATAACCCTGAAAACGAAGCTGGTTGTTCATGACCAGGGCCGAGGTCATAAACGGCGTCGCGACAAGGATGTAGCGCATGTAATCCCGCGCATAGGGGAGTATCGTATCCGTTGAACCGAGTGCAAGAGCGAGGGGATCAATAAAAACAAGGCCAAACAGCGAGATGATCCCGCCCGTTATCATTGAGAAAAAGAAGCCCGAAGCGGCCATTTTTCCCGCCTCTTCAAAGCGATGAGAGCCGAGCTGACGCGATATGGTGTTGCCCGACCCGTGCCCAAAGAAAAAGCCTATGGCCTGTATGATCGCCATAAGCGAAAAGACTACGCCGACAGCGCCGGTGGCACTGGTTCCAAGTTTGCCGACAAAGTAGGTATCGGCCATGTTATAAAGCGAAGTTATGAGCATGCTGAAGATAGTCGGTATCGAGAGCTTCAGAAGAAGGGGCTCGACAGGCGACGTTGTCATTTTCAGATATTGCTCTTCCTGCTTGCTTTCCATGAAATTGGCCTCCGGGATGTAAAATCAATGTAAAATATATGATACGCCTGAAAACGGATGATGTCAATTAGTTAGAGTGCTAACTTTTAGGTATCGAGATGTGGAGACACTGAAAAATTTTATAAGAAGTGTGAAAATATGATGACGGAGTAACACAAAAGACCTGGTGCTTGTCTCAAGTCATATCATTATATGAAATGTTTTATCCCGAAAAGCACAGTGAAACAGGGCCTGCTGCCGGTAATGGTAATCCATTTGAAGCGGAGCAGGCATTTTGATTTATGCGGAGAAACTTCGTATCTATTTTTTTATGCCGGCGCGATATAAAAACGCTTCAATTTGTTTGCCTCTGGAGGAAGCCGAAACGCCCATAAACCGATGGGGAGGCGTTACCCGATAGCCATAAGAAAATATTATTTCAACGCTTCGATGATAAGGGACGACCATGTCTCCATGTTATCGGCCAGATCGGACAGCCGTGTACGGGACAGCCATGCGCCGCGGAGCTTATCCGTCTCGCGGACCGAGACTTTGCCGGAGGCTTCCAGCGTACAGAAAAGCCCCAGATGGACGCTTCCGACATCATTGGAGTCGTCGTTTATAAAACCGAGGAACCGCAGCTTCGACATGTCAAGGTTCTCGATAAACACCTCCTCGTTGATTTCGCGGGCAAGGCCGCGCATCAGGACGTCCGATCCGTCGCCGTCGCTGTCGGGGTTTATATGTCCCCCGATACCAAGCGAAATACGCCCGTGCAGACGTGCCTCGCCGGAGGCCACGAGCCTCCGTGTTGAGAAAACCCGTTCGCCCTCGGTTATGGCGACATAGGGGATGATCTGTCGATACCCGGGGTCTTTTTCAGCCTCCGGCCGTGGGAGAAAGGTGTGGTTTTTCATGATGATATCCCGTATTTTTTCGGTGTTCTCGATGATCAGTCCCCGCCTTATGAGGTACGGACGCAAAAGCGCTGTGGGTACGGCAAAGACTTCTTCTATTTTTTTATCCATATTTTAATCTCCAATCGGTATCAATGTACGGCCAGACGGGGCCTAATGACTGTGATCATTATTTTTAGTCTTTGAGGCAACTTTAGGGGCTGCACCGCATACGTTATTTTACCACATCCCTCCTATTCGTCAAGGAAGCATAATCGGCTGTGCCGCGCAATAGTATTGAGCAAGGAGGTGAGAGCTGTGGAAATATTGGACATACTTCCCAGAAAACTTCAGCACGGTCTGAGTTCTTTGCCGGACGATGTTGAGGAACTGCGCCTGCGTGCCGGTCAGGAGGTACAGGTGCTGACAACGCAGGGAGAGTTATCCCCCATGCCCGGTGAGGTGCTGACAAAGGACGAGCTTTGGCGCATTACGGAGGCGGCTGCGGGCGGCTCGCTTTGGAGCTGTGAGACTCAGCTCAGACGCGGATATCTCAGTCTTGCGGGCGGCTACCGTCTCGGCATATGCGGCTCTGTGAATTTGGAGCACGGAGAGATCCGCAGCTTTTCCGATATCTCCTCTCTCTGCCTGCGCTATCCGAGACAGGCGATCGGCTGTGCCGAGAGCCTTGTATCGCTTTGGAAAAACGGTTTTGAGAGCACGCTGATCATCGCGCCGCCCGGCGGGGGAAAGACGACGCTTCTGCGCGAACTTGTGCGTATTTTGTCTGCATCGGGGACGCGGGTCGGACTTGCAGACGAACGCGGCGAGGTAGCGGCGCTTTACGGCGGAATACCCCAACTGGAAGTCGGACCGCGCACCGACGTGATGGACGGCGCGCCGAAGGCCAAAGCCGTCATGACGCTCCTCAGATGCATGAACCCTGAAGTCGTCGCGCTCGACGAGGTAACCGAGGAAGCGGATCTCGGCGCATGTATCAGCTGTTTCGGCTGCGGCGTGAAACTGCTGGCAACGGCACACGGAGCAGATGTGGGGGATCTCAGGAGGCGCAGACTGTATTCCGAGCTGCTGGATGAAAAAATTTTTTCACGCTGTGTTCTCATAAGGCGAAGCGGGAGAGAAAGAAACTACGAGGTGATTGCGCTTGATTAGGCTTACGGGGATTGTGATGCTCGCATCGGCAGGGGTGCTGCTGGGCCGCGGCAGGGCAAAGCAACTTTGGGAAAAGGCCGAACTTTTCGACGACATGGTCCGTGCCACGGAGCTGCTGCGCTGTGAGACCGAGGCAAGGCGGCCGCTGTTGAGATCGGCACAGGGACTGGGCACTTGCTTTGACGGGCGGTGCGGCAGCTTTTTCCGGAATTTGTGTTTAGGGCTGGAGCAGCTGAGCGAGGTAGGGCTCGAGGGTATTTGGGCCGACTGTGCCGAAGACTGCTTCGGAGACCTGCTGAGCCGGCAGGAGCTTGCGCATTTCAATTCACTGGGTGCCGTACTCGCAACCGGAGAGGGGCTGGAGCGCGGGTTCCGGCGATGTGCCGACGAGTTGACCCGTCTGGGCGATGAGGCCGAGGCGATTGCGCGCCGGGACGGGAAAATGTGGACAAGTCTCGGCCTTGCCGCGGGGCTTATGCTTGCTATTGTACTGATTTAGAGGTGAAGACCGATGGATGTTGACCTGATCTTTAAAATTGCCGCAATCGGCATACTCGTGTCGGTTTTGAACATACTGCTCAGCCGTTCCGGCAGAGAGGAACAGGCGCTGATGACGACGATAGCCGGGCTCGTTGTCGTTCTCGTCATTATCGTACAGGAGATAAGCGACCTGTTTGAGCTCATCCGTGTTCTGTTTGGGTTCTGACAATGGAACTCGCGGTAAAGGTGGCGGCGGCGGGGCTGATTTCAGTCGTCTGCGTGGTACTTATCAAAAAGCATTCGCCGGAACTTGCGCTGCTTCTGGGGACGGCGGCTGCTGCGGCGATATGCTTTGCGGCGCTGCCGCAGGTCCGTGCCGTCTGGGAGCTGTGGGACTCGTTTGCCCGGTCGGCGGGGCTTTCTTCCGCCGTCATGACCCCGGTCGCAAAATGCGTGGCATTGGGCCTGATCACGCGTCTGTGCTCCGATCTGTGTAAGGATTCCGGCAGCAGTTCCATAGCCACGGCAGTGGAGATTGTCGGCTGTGTCAGCGCACTTTTAGCGGCAAGTCCGCTGATGACGATGCTGCTCGAGATGATGGGGGGCTTAATATGAGGTGGTTTGCCGTGGTACTGTTGTGCCTTCAAGTCCTCAGCCAAGCGGCACTGGCGGATGGAGAGATGGCCGAAGACATTGGTTTGCCCGAGCTGCAAAGCGCCATACCGGATGAGGCCGCTGAGATATACGGCGACTTGACGCCGGATACGGACGGTTGGGAGGACAGGCTCGATGCGCTGTGGGAATATGTGCTGTCCCATTCGGGCTCGGTCTTAAAGCAGGGGATCAAAAGTGCGGTCGCCATTGTGACCATTTTACTCCTCTGCTCGGCGGCGGGCAGCATTTCGGGCGGTAAGACGCCGGACTTTGTACCCCTCGGCGGGGCGCTCGGCATCGCGGCCGTCGCCTCCGGGGACGTCTCCGCCTTTGTGGGACTGGGTGAAAAAACGCTCCGGACCCTACAGGATTTTGCGACGATACTTCTGCCGTGCATAGCGGCGGCCTCCGCCGCGGCGGGAAACGTCTCCGCCGGAAGCGCGGGGTATGCCGCGACGGCGCTTTTTATGGACATTCTCATCACGCTCTGCTCGGCTGTCATCATGCCGCTTATCTATATCTACATCGCGGCGGTGACGGCGCGGGCGGCACTGGGGACCGATGCCCTCTCTGCCGCCGTCAGCCTGACGAAATGGATGTGCGTCACGGTGATGACGGCGCTTGTCACGGTATTTACCGCCTATCTCAGCATCACCGGGGCCGTTGCATCCGGCAGTGACGCGGCGGTGGCAAAGCTGGCAAAGAGCGCAATTTCGGCGGCGCTGCCGGTGGTGGGCGGCATCGTCTCGGGTGCGGCGGGCACCGTCGTTGCCGGCGCGTCGATGCTGCGTGCCGGTGTGGGCGTATTCGGCATGCTTGTGGTACTTGCCGTGTGCGCGGGGCCTTTTCTCACCCTATGTATCCATTACCTCATTTACAAGGGGGTGGCGGCGCTCGGTATGGGGCTGGCCGACAGCCGGCTGGGTCAGCTCATCGATGGGATCGGCACGGCCTTCGGCATGGTGCTGGGGCTTGTCGGCTGCGGCGCGATCATGCTGTTTTTTGCCCTTTTGTCCGGAATGAAGGCGGTGAGCCCGCTGTGACGGAGATATTGAGACAATGGATACTCTCGCTTGCCCTGACGGCGCTGGGCTGTTCCATTGCGCTGGCCATAACGCCGGAGGGACGTGTGCGCGCGATACTGAAGCTTTGCTGTAGCGTCGCCATGGCCATCGCGCTTATCTCGCCGGTTATGCGGCTCAATATGGACAGCTATGCCCTGTCAATGGCAAAATACCGTGAAATTATGCTCGCCGCTGAAAATAAAGGGGCGGAAAGTGCCGACAGGTTGTCACGGACTATCATAGAGAGCGAATGTGCGGCATATATATCGGACAAAGGGGCGGAGCTTGGACTTGGAGAAATTTCAGTACGGGTTCTGGCAAAGTGGGGTGATGAGGTCTGGTATCCGTATGAGGCGTGGGTGGACAGTATGCCATCGGAGGAGCTGATGAGAAGCATCGAGGGAGAACTTGGCATCCCTCGGGAGAGGACGCACTGGAACGATGAAATTACCGGAACTGAAAAAGAGCATTGAATGGCTGAGAAAAAATCCCTTCGTACCGCTGATTTTTCTGGTGGGGATGGTCCTCCTCATGCTGCCGTCCGGCGGAGAGAGTACAGAGCCTGCGAGCACTCAGGTGGAGGAAGATATCGCCGTGCCCAAATTTTCACTGGAGGCGGAGGAAGAGCGGCTTGAAAGCGTGCTGAAGAGTATATCCGGCGTCGGCGACGCAAGAGTGCTGCTTTCGCTGAGAAGCACCGCGACACGTAACCTTGCCGATTCAAGCGGCGAGGCGATCGTCGTGTCCACAGGCTCAGGCAAGCAGCAGGTTGTGGAGAGCGGATTTGAGTACCCCAGCTATCTGGGTGCGGTGGTCGTTTGCCAGGGCGCGGATGACGCCTATGTGCGTTTAAGCGTGACGGATGCGGTAGCGGCGTTCACCGGGCTGGGGACCGGAGATATTCAGGTATTAAAAATGGATTGATTGAAAGGTGGAGAGTATGAGAAAGCTAAAACGCAATCTTGTGGTGGTTACGGTCTTATTCTTTGTGTGTGCCGCGGTTTATTTGAACTGGTCCTATAACAACCGGTGGGGCGAGGCGAATGATGCCATGGTGAAAGCTGAGGATGAGGCGATGGCCCAGGCCGATGAGCAGTATCAGGACAGCCTGGGTACGTCTTCCAGCAGCGGCGTGTCCGACTATTTCGCCGAGGCGCGCCTGACAAGACAGCAATCCCGTGATGAAGCACTGGATCTGTTGGAGATGGCCGCCTCCTCCCAGGGTGCGTCCTCCGAGGTTATCGACAGCGCGATGAATGAGATTTCCGTGATGGCAACATATACGATGAATGAGAGCCAGATTGAAAACGAACTGATCGCTCGGGATTTTGCCGACTGCGTGGTATTTATGACCGATGAGGGCATAACGGTTGCGGTGCCGGCCCCCGCTGAAGGGCTTGAAGAGGCTTCCGTTGCAAAGATTACCGAGGTGGTGACAAACGCTACCGATTACACGGTTGAGCAGATCAAAGTGATCGAGGTCAAAGAGAGCTAATTATGGCATGGGGACATCCCATACCCTCATGTCGTGCCGGAAATCGGATTTCCGGCGTGATATTTCCGGTGCTCGCCGGGATGCGCAGAGCGGCGCCGTGTGGGGTACATGACTTGATTTTTCATAAGAATACATAGGGGGATGCCCGCTATGCAGAATTCTTTTAATTAACTTTTTTGGCGAAATAAAAGGGTGGCTATTATCATTCCACGGAGGCTATGCCCATTTTGCAGTGGCTGGGCGGGAGAGCCTCAGATCCCCCGATTTTGCGCGCGAGTGCGCAAAATCGGGGGATTTTCCACCATGCTGCAGCAGGGTAATATCCCCGCTTGCGAAGTTCCTGCGGGTGAAGCTGAATTTTTGCGTTTAGGGTTTATTTTTTTATAAAATCATGGTAATATATATTGAAAATCATTTTTGGTTCACACCAGGAGGTATTTCAATATGGCCGAGAACTACATTGCTCGCCAGGACGAGCGCGGCAGCATCAATATTTCCGAGGACGTCATTGCCGTTATGGTTGGAGCCGCCATCGCGGAGGTAGAGGGTGTCGCCGGACTTTCCAACACCATCGGTTCCGAAATTGCCGATTTTATCGGCAGAAAGAGCGTTACCAAAGGCGTTAAGGTCCAGTTCGTTGAGGATAAGATTGTCGTTGACGTGATCGTTATGGTCCGCTTTGGCACCAAAATTACCGAAGTCGGCGAAAAAGTACAGGAGGCCGTTGCCTCCGCCGTTGAGAGTATGACGGGGCTTGATGCTATCGTAAACGTTCACATCAGCGGCATTTCCTACGAAAAATAACAGACAGATACAATTGGAGGATACAAGAGATGACGAGAGCGGCGGCGCGCGAGATGGCGATACAGCTCTGCTTTGCCAGGGCGGCCAATCCCGGGGATACGGCGGAGGCGCTGGTGTCCTTTTTTGATAAGGACTATTATAAGTCTCTTAAGGATGAAGCCGAGGTTTTTGAGGACTATCCAAACAGCAAACAGCGCGACTATATCTGCGATATTGTCCTTGGCGTCGAGGCTCATCGGGACGAGATCGATGCCGTTATTCAAAAATATGCCCGGGGCTGGAAGCTCTCCCGCATCTCGAAAACAGCGCTGGCCGTACTCCGTGTCGCAATCTATGAGATTTTATATGTCGGCGACGTGCCGAACGGGGTTGCGATCAGCGAGGCTGTTGCGCTCGCAAAGGGCTATGATATGCCTGAGACGGTCTCCTTTATAAACGGCCTTTTGGGCAGCTTTGCCCGCGAGGGCTTTGGGCAGACAGCCGGGGCGGAGTCCGAGACAGAGCCGGAATCGGCCCCGGAGCCGCCGGAGGCACTGCCGGAGTCTGCCAATACGGCAGAAGAGCCGGAGCCTTCTGATCCCTCAGAATAATGGACTTTTACCCCGTTCGGTCTCCGTGCGGGGTATCTTTAAGCGGCCGGATAGGGATTTCCATTGTCTGGCGGCAGTTTTCTGTACTTTTATCCTTACGCTTTCCGCTCGGCGGTTACATTTTTAGACAGCAGACAGATAAAATTTGTTTCGTCACTTCAGGTGATGAAATCGAACATAAAGAGGATAATGAACGAAAATACTTTCTCTGTAACGGAGCTGAACAACAGAATAAAACAATTGATCGACTCAGATCCCATACTGATGCAGGTCTCGGTGACGGGCGAGTTGTCTAATTATAAAGTCTATCCCTCGGGACACCATTACTTCACGCTTAAAGATGCCGAGAGCAGTATACGCTGCGTCATGTTCAGAAGCAGCGCCGCGAAGCTGCGTTTTCGCCCCGAAAACGGTATGGGTATCACGGCGGTCGGGCGCGTTTCGGTATTCCCGCGGGACGGGGCCTACCAGCTCTACTGCACGGGACTTATTCCCGGCGGAATGGGGGACCTGCATATCGCCTTCGAGCAGCTGAAGAAAAAGCTGTCGGCCGAAGGGCTTTTCGATACGCAGTATAAAAAACCTCTGCCGCACTTTCCCGGGCGTATTGCCGTCATTACTTCGGGGGCGGGCGCCGCTGTGCGGGACATTATAAGAGTATTAAAAGCGCGCTGGCCGTTAGCGGAGGTCATCATTCTGCCGGTTCGCGTACAGGGCGTTGAGGCGCCGCCGGAGATCGTCGGTGCGCTGCACTATGCCAACCGCTGGAAAGTTGGCGACCTTATCATAACCGGGCGCGGCGGCGGTTCGATTGAAGATCTGTGGGCTTTCAACGACGAGCGGGTGGCACGGGCGATTTTCGAATCCGAGATACCGGTCATCTCCGCCGTGGGACACGAGCCTGATGTCACGATTTCCGATTTTGTAGCCGACCTGCGGGCGGCCACGCCCTCAAACGGCGCGGAACTTGCCGTGCCGGATCAGGCGGAGATGCGCGAGGCGCTCATTGGATTTGAGACCCGCGCCGTCTATGCCGTTTCCAAAAAAATGCGGGAACTGAGGCATCGCCTAGATGAACTTGCTTCCCGACGGGTGATGCAAAACCCTGCCAGCTACATTGATAACAAGCGCGTGGAACTCGACTATGCGCAGAGCCGCCTTATCTCGGCATATGAGCGGGCGATTGCCGCGAGAAAACACGAATTTGTCCGTTTGGCGACCACGCTCGATACCCTAAGCCCACTGAAGGTGTTTTCGCGCGGGTTTGCGCTGGCAAGCGGCACGGATGGCAAAATCGTGCGCTCTATCGACCAGGTGACTCCGGGCGACAAGCTGAAGCTTCGCCTTGATGACGGCGCAATCCTGAGCACGGTCGACAGCGTTTTACGGGAAGGAAAGGATTCTTGAGTTATGAAAGAAAACAAAAGCCTCACTTTTGAACAGTCCATGACAAAGCTTGACGGCATCGTGAAGCTGCTGGAAAAGGGCGACGCTCCGCTTGACGAGCTTTTGAGCCTTTTTGAGGAGGGCACGGCGCTCATCCGCTCTTGTGGAAAAATGCTTGACGAGGCGGAACAAAAGGTTGTAAAGCTTCGCAAAGGACCCGACGGGGAACCACAGGAGATACCTTTTGACGCCGAATAGCCGCTTTTTACCGGCAGCGGACAATTTCAATGTTTTTTCCGGGGTGGGGACAATGGGAAAAGAGTACCGGATTGGCCGCCCAGATTTATAAAGAAGGGAAGACATAAAATTGCAGACAATATTTGATGATTATATTCATATTATTAATTCTGCGCTGGACGGTTATTTTAAGCCCGTAGGAGAGAGCTACGGCAAACTTTTGGAGGCAATGCGCTACAGCCTTTTGGCCGGCGGCAAGCGCATACGCCCCATACTGGTGCTGGAATTTTGCCGCATAAGCGGCGGAAATTACGCAGATGCACTTCCGGTTGCCTGTGCCGTCGAGATGCTACATACCTATTCGCTCATCCATGACGACCTGCCATGCATGGACGACGACGCCCTGCGCCGCGGAAAACCCACCTGCCATGTGGCGTTTGATGAGGCGACTGCCGTGCTGGCGGGAGACGCCCTTCAGGCGGAGGCCTTTGCAACAATACTCACGGCTCCGCTCGATTGCACCGTTCGGGCAAAATGTGCGGAGATACTTGCGCTTGCCGCCGGTACCCGGGGAATCTGCGGCGGACAAATGCTGGATATCCGCGCCGAGGGGCTCATTCTCTCAAAAAATGAGCTGAAGGATATCCATAACCGTAAGACCGCCGCAATGATATCGGCGGCGTGCACCATCGGCGTCGCCGTCGGAAGGGGCGGCGATGCGCAAATGCGCTCGGCCGAGGCCTTTGCCGCGGCGTTGGGATTGGCCTTTCAGGTGCGTGACGATATGCTCGACTGCGTGTCCACCGTTGAGGAGCTGGGCAAGCCTATTGGCTCCGATAAGGACAACAACAAGTCGACCTTTGCCACCGTCATGGGTTTGGAGGCGTGTGAAAACCTTGTTCTCAGCAAGACGGAGGAGGCCAAGCAGGCACTGAGAGACGGCTTTGAGGATACGTCGTTTTTGGAATGGCTTGCTGATAAAATGGCGATGCGCCGCAGCTGATTATTCACTATTTTATGAATAAACTGAAAAAAACGCCCGCTTACTATTGTAAATGCGGACGTTTTTTGCTATGATGTCTGTACTATAATAAAAATGCCTTTTACTCAAGGAAATGATACAAGCTTTAAAATGAGGTCTTAACCTTTGACTATATTAAATTCAATCAACTCTCCTGAGGATATCCGGAGCCTCAACGACTCTGAACTCAAGCAATTGGCGAAGGAAATCCGCGAGTTACTCATTGAAAGAGTCTCGGCAAACGGCGGGCACCTTGCCTCTAACCTCGGCGCCGTTGAACTCACTATTGCGCTGCACAGAGTCTATGATACGCACAGGGACAGACTGGTGTTCGACGTTGGCCACCAGAGTTATGTCCATAAAATTTTGACCGGCCGGCGCGAGAGATTTAATACGCTCAGACAGTTTGGCGGGCTCTCGGGTTTTCCTAAGCCGTGTGAGAGCGAGCACGACGCATTTATAGCAGGCCATGCCTCAAATTCCGTGTCCGTCGCCCTCGGAATGGCGAAGGCCCGCAGTGTGCTCGGTGAGGACTATGAAGTCGTGGCGCTGATCGGCGACGGAGCGCTTTCGGGCGGCCTTGCCTATGAGGGACTGAGCAACGCCGGAGAGTCCGGTGAGCCTATGGTCGTTATCCTGAACGACAACGAGATGAGTATCGCCCAAAATGTCGGCGGGATTGCCCGCCTGCTCTCTCGCCTGCGGGTCAAAAGCGGATATTTACAGTTCAAGCGCAATTACCGCCGTATGATGCGCCGCTGCCCGGCGCTGTATATGTTTAATCATCATATCAAGGAAGGCATTAAACATTTTTTGTTGCCCTCCAATACTTTTTCGGAGATGGGATTTTATTATCTCGGCCCCGTTGACGGGCATGATTTCCGCCAGCTTGAGAGTGCGCTCACCATGGCGAAGGAGATGCGGTGTCCCGTCCTCCTGCACGTCATAACAAAAAAGGGCAAGGGTTACCCGCTTGCGGAGGCAGACCCCGCTGCTTACCACGGCGTCTCCCGCTTTGACCCAAAGATCGGTGTCAAAAAGGGCGGCGAGTGTTATTCCGAGGTGTTTGGGTCGGAGCTCTGCCGCCTGGCCGGCGAAGACAAGAGCATTGTTGCCATCTCCGCCGCCATGTGTGACGGAACGGGGCTTTCGCGCTTTGAGCATGAGTATCCGGAGCGGCTGTTTGACGTCGGCATAGCCGAGGGGCATGCCGTTTCTATGGCGGCGGGATTGGCAAAGCAGGGTGCCTGTCCGGTGTTCGCGGTCTATTCCAGCTTTCTGCAGCGCGGCTATGACATGCTCATACACGATGTTGCCCTGCAAAAGCTGCATGTAGTTTTAGCGGTCGACAGAGCGGGGCTTGTCGGACATGACGGCGAGACACACCACGGCGTATTTGACGTCAGCTATCTTCGGTCCGTACCGTATATGACGATACTCTGTCCCTCAAGTTTTGCCGAGCTGCGCGAACTTATCGACATGGCGGTCAGGCGGATTAAGACCCCTGTTGCCGTGCGCTATCCGCGCGGAGGTGAGGGGCGATATAAAGACAATAAAGCCTTCGCGCCTGTCGTGCAGCTGTATGACGGGGAGGATGTTGCAATCGTTGTGTACGGGGATATGATTAATTATGCGCTGGATGCGTTCGACGCGCTTACCACGCAAAATATTGCAGCCAGAATTATTAAGCTCAATATCATAAATCCGCTTGATATCGATTCAATTATTGAAAAATGTTCGCCCTGCCGGGCGGTAGTCGTTGCCGAAGAGGTGTGTGCCGCAGGCTGCATAGGACACGATATCATGGCGGCACGGAACACGGGCGTGAGGCTCATCAATTTGGGCAGCGGCGTTGTTTCGCATGGTTCCGTGCCGGAGCTTATACACGCAAAGCATCTGGACGGTGAGGCGATTGCCGCTGCCGCTCAAGAACTTCTTGGAGAGAGAACAAATGGCGAAGATAAGGCTTGACCAGCTTATATTTGACAGGGGGCTGACCCCAAGCCGCGAGAGGGCGAAAACGCCCGTTATGAGCGGCGTCGTTTTTGTCGACGGGCAAAGAGCGGATAAGCCGGGAATGCCCGTAGCTCCGGATGCCAGGGTGGAAATACACGGCGGCACGCTGCGCTATGTCAGCCGC
>JBFWKZ010000043.1:0-16603 GCA_050252415.1 Oscillospiraceae bacterium
AAACATCTCCTCACCAAATCTCGCTTATCCCCCCGCGCACATGAATTTCCCGCACACTTTATATTTCAGCATTGTTCACCATTTTTAGCTTGCGTTGGTGTCGCTGAATGACATTCGATTCCTTGGCTGAGTCACCGGTAGTGACAACTGTTTTATCCGTAAATGCAAATATGCTGTTACCATCAGGGTTCGTGGATAAGGACATTTGATTGTTTGCACCACCACCATAACTAAAATAATTTTTGATTGTATTCTTGCCACTGTAATGTGTCATGCTGCATTTTATCCTCCCGTTTCAAATATTCTTAATGTACTCCGAAAAGCTTTCATCTTCGCTTTTCAGTAAGGGATAAAGAAGCGCCATGATTGCAGGATAGATAATGCCTAAGATAAAACATAGAATTGCTACTGTACCACAGATATAAAGCATACCGAAGCTTGCCATGTCGGGTCCTCCTTTGTACTGTTTTCGCTGTTGGTATGCAATCGGCGCTAAATAAAACAACCGGGGCTAAGATATATTTCTCAGCCCCGGTTGTAGTACCTTTATGCGCGGTAACCTTTTTTGCTGACAAGGTAGATAAACAAGTCGATGACCTCGTTGTATGCCTCGGTGTTCTCCGCGATGCTCTCGAAGTCCTCTCGTGACGGTTCATCCGGGACGAGAGGAATCCATGCCATATATATATTCTCGTCGTTCGCGCACCTTATGACCTCGTGCATGGCCTGAAGCTGATCTGCGCGGAATTTGATTGTTGAATCGTTCATATTCTGCCTCCAACTATATTGATTTTATCTTTGGAAAATAAACAATTGAACCAAGACCCATGCTGTCCGCTCTTGGCGTTCCTATCATTTCCAAGATACCTTCTGCGGTAAGGTCGTTCTCATCTCCATAACAATCGCAGAGGTAAGCCAAAAGTTGCATGGCAACAAAAACCGGGTCATTTTCGCTGACGATACCAACGCAACTTTTGCCGTACATATTCCTTCCAGAATAATCAGGGTTATATTTATATTCGTTATCTTCGCAGAAGGACGTTATAGCATTTCTGATTTTGTCCATTTTCATACCTCCCAGCAGCCAATATATAGATACCCGCCGCTGCCCCTGTCTGCCGCCTCGCAATGGAAGCGACCACTTTCAGAATCAAAAGATATGTGCTCGGTTTCGTAGTTCTTCAGCTTTTTGTTAAGAGCGGGGAATACCGTATGATTAATCCAATAAAGAAAATCTTCGTCCTTTTCGCCTTCATAGTTTTGCCTATCATAAGGAACGTCAATCCCGTATTTTCTATTCGTGGCTATTGCTCTCGCGCCCCACCATATTTTAGGCACTTTGTTTTCGGGATAAATGCCAAATTCTCTGCTCATACTTCGCCTCCCATTAGCATTATTCGGTCTTCGATCACGGCGGTAATGGCGCTCATTTTGTCATCGTATTCGCTCAGTTTGTAATAGCTTGCTTTTTCACCATTGTGACAGTTTCTCACATATAAGACCACAAAGTCGCGCAGGTTCCGCAAATCAAGGATTGACCGCTGCTCGATGTTCAGAGCCTTGCTGACATGCCTAATCTCGGACATTCCGATAATCCCGCGATGTGCCGGGTGAAACTCTTTCAGAAGCTCAACGATTTGCTGGAAATTTGTTTTTTCTTCGTTCATGATGCCGCTCCTTCCAAAAGCTCCACGCCGATGCAGTGAAGTATATTGTCATTCGGGCCAAGCCCAATGTTGAAAAACTGCCCCTCGTAATAATCCCGCGCTTCTTCCAGTGTGGCGTTTATGCCCGTTATAGTGTGGTCTCCATTTGACCAGTTAACCTTTATCACTATCATACTGCCCTCCTATAATAATCTCATGCCCACATAACAACGGTGATCCCTTGTGTGTTGGCTTGCTGTATCAAGGTATCAATGCCGACGTGCTGTTCCTCGGCCATCTGTACCAGCGTTGACCGCTTGATGCAACGGCCACGGCTCTCGGCGTATTCCTCGTATGTCATTCCCATGCCGTCGCCCTCCTATTTAATGGCATAGATGATCTTCACACCGTCACGCGCTGCAAAGAATTCGTCTGCAACCGGGCAGTCAGAGCATAGAGCTCTGTCGCATTCGCCGGGGCTACGGCACCGCTTTCCCCAAGCGCATATGTCCGGCGCTTCGCGGCGATTGCGGTAAATGATACGGATTCCGGTCAGTTTCTCGGTCATGATTGTTTTGAGATAGCCGAGCGCCCATTCTTCATGATCGAAATACTGTCCGTCAACCTTCCACTCCCAAACTGTTCCGGTGTCGGGATAAACAGCGTCCGTGTAAATGTGGATTTCAGCGTCATTCGTAAGCGTCACGATGTAATGCCCCGGTTCAGGCTGCGCCGCCTTAAAGTATTCTTCAAGATAAAATATCATGGGATTTTTCATATTGCGCTCCTTCCCGCCGCTTCCGGCAAAATATTCTTCCACTGTAGGTATGCAAAGAAAGGCGCGGTTTACAACCGGCGCATAAATAAATATGGGGTCGGATTTTTCCGACCCCATAGCTCAATACCAAATAAATTGTATGCCGT
This sequence comes from Oscillospiraceae bacterium, assembly GCA_050252415.1. GTDB lineage: Bacteria > Bacillota > Clostridia > Oscillospirales > Oscillospiraceae > Heteroscillospira. The sequence continues at coordinate 2,571 of JBFWKZ010000043.1, forward strand.
CCAGCATAGCAATAAGTTTCGTTATCGCTGAGATGGTATTCCACATATCTTTTTCATTTCCGGGCGTATTCCAAGAACGGATCAAGTCGGATAGCTTCTCGTTCGGTGCGGGAATGCAAAAAGAATATTCAAAGTTATATATTCGCTGCCCTGTATACTTTTTGTAGGGAGACTCGCGCCCTGCCGCAATGTTCTTGCGCTGTTCATCATAGTAGTTGATATTGCCCAGCCATGCTTCGCCGCTGTGCTCACGCGCAAAAGCGATAATCTGCTCTCTGTTCAGGTCGTTGTAAACGTCGTCGGCCTCGCGGAGTTCGTAATAGCCGCCGGAATGGGCGATATAGTCCCGCTGCTCCTGCTGCAAACTTTCAACAGTTTTCATATCTTCTGCCTCCGTTATTTAATAGTCGTAATCAATCGGTTCTTCCCACTGTTCAGGCGGCCTGAGTTCCTGACCCATCATGTTATACCACTGTCCACATTCGCACTGACAGGCTCCGCAGTATTCATCCACAAGTTCAACCTCGCGTCCACAATGGCTGCACTTGCCGACTGCCGGGGCGGTATAGTGCTGAGTTATTTTTACCGCGCCCCGATCAATGAAATGCGGATATTTGCCGTTGATGCAGTCCTGATAATTCGCCGCCGCTGCATCATTCAGGCTCGTTACATCGACATTACCATTCTCGTCGCAGGGGAATCCCATGCCGCAATGCGGCTTATCGGTAAATTCGCGCTCATACCATACGTTGGTCATTGGCTGCCGCTCTCTGATGATCTCCATGTTTCTTTCCGCCCTTTCAGCTTATAAGCCGCATGAGTTCGGCTTTGTTATATCGCTTGACCTCAATATACTTATCCGGCGTAGGCGTCGCCCATATTACAAGAGTCGCCGCCCGGTCAATGTGCTTGCTATACAGAAAGCGGTATGGGCTTTTCTCTGAATACAGCGTCGCTATTTTCCGTTCGACGGTGCTCTGCCGCTTGTCCTGCCAGCGCTCGAAGTCAACGAGCATTCCGTTCTCGTCCTGAAGTTCTGTTATAAATGTCTGTTCCATTATCGTTTTTTCCCTTTAGCAAAGGATCGACGGCGGCGTATTCGAATGTCCGTACACGTCGCAATTAAACGCCCGGCATATCCGGTGACAGAATTCGTTCCCGATATCGTGGTTGTCGGCCATATTCCAGAGCCATTCAGTGGCTCCGTGGAAGGTCTTTTCGGTGCTGCTGTACTTGCCGCTATCGCTTGAAACGGTGTATGTACCGTTCGCGTTGGCCTTGAATTTCATTCCTTTATACTGAATAACTTTTGCCATTGTCAATCCCTCGCTTTCAAATTAATCTTGGCATTATAGGTATGCAATCATTTTGCTTAATTACAACCGACAAAAAAATAAAGCCCACCATTCCTGACGGGCTAAGGAACTATTTAATTTCAAGTAACCTTTTTGCGTCCGTTGCATCGAAACACATCCAACCAGCTTTATAAAGCTCTGTGGCGGCTTGCTCGATTGTGATTGCTCCCGAAACAACGTCGTTGCGGCAACTCTCCAAAATATTTGGGATTTCAAATGGGTTTGTTCTCATATTATCCTCTTTCCGGTTCTCTCCAACCCATGGCTTTATAATCAAGAGCGAAAAGAAACGCATTGTAGGCGCTCTGTAATTGTTCCCACCGCTGATTATAGTTTCCGGTCAAACGGCCCGCATGTTCCATCCAGTAAAGCATATTGTTAAGGTTTTCCCGCTCTCGTTCCGTAAACCGCTTAAGCGGCCATGCAAGGTTTATCATCTCTTTGAAGTCTGCTATTGCTTGCTCTTTAGGTAACATGTTCATCTTAATTTCATCCTTCCCCCGCCGTACAATATCCGGTGTCGGCTGTTAATCTGCGTTAATACCGATTTTCTTTTTTCCTCTGCGGGCAAGTGTGCTTAGAATAATGCCGCGAAGGTTCATATTTTCAATGCTTGCAAGGCGTTTTTCCGTTTCATCCCATAGGCTTATCAGCCTATCATTTGTGAAATTGTCATTAAAGCAAACGGTATTTCCCCATGGTAACAATACAGTTTCTATATCCATCGTAAACCCTCACTTTCTGCCACGGCTCTCGGCGGCGGGTATTTATTGTTCAATTTGTTCCCGACGAAAATCAGAGCATCGCCAAGGGTCGCATTGCAGAGAATGGCTTTATTGCCGTTCTCGCCGGAATGGAAGACATAGAATTGACCATCATATGATATGCATATGGTATATCTATCCACTGTTAAAAAGTTGTTCATGTTATCACCCTCAAACAATGGAATAGCAAAACTGCTCTACCCATTCGGGACTGCTCAGATTGTCCTTAAGTGCAGCCAGTTCTTTTATGGTAATGTTCCGCTGGACTCGCTGCCCATTGCTGTTAAACTCCACACGCGCAAACGGCGATTCTCTGATGATCTCGATTTCTCTTGACATAAAGCGTTCCCCCTTCAAACAAACCAATTCTTAGCTTTGTTCACTGCCGTATCGCATACAAGCTCATACTCTTGGCTGCTCAGGATATATTCCGGTTCCTGCGCGGCGCGTTCAATGATATCATCAAGCATGGCGTTGCTCTCGGCTGACTGTATCTCATTCATGTACTTATTTATCATCTCGCTCAACTCCTGTTCTACTTTAGGTATGCAATCATAGACAGAAGATACAACCGCGCCGGAAAATAATCTCCGGCCCGGTTATGACACCCTGTTCAGGCTACATCTTCAGCGGTCTGGAATGGATCTCCGTCTTTCAGCCGGACGGGGAGGATCATTGCAAAGTCGCTGCCGTTCTGCATCGTTATTGGTCCGACGTTGCGATCCGGCATTAGGATATTCAGTGACTTCGATTCTTTGAACTGGGAAAGCGCTTCAAGCATATAGGCCATATTAAAGCCTATCGTAAAGTTGAAGCTGCCAGCCAAATTGATTTCGCAGTCAAACCGACCGTCAACCGTTACCAGCGCCAACTTATTACCGTTCCATGCCGCCGGCAAATCACGGGCGAATGTTTTAAGGTATTTAAGGTTGTCGCTAAAATCCTTAATATTTACGGTAACGCTGTTCACGTTAGCCGGGATCACTTTGCGATAGTCGAAATATTCGCCGTCAAACAATCGGCTGATTATGACCGCATTGCTGTCCTCGAATTTGACGTGTTTTCCATTTGCGGTTATGGTAATGTTACCGGAAAGAACATCACTGCATAGCTTCAGCGCATTGTCCATTACCGTGAACGGCTTGTTTACGGTCAGAGCATCGTCGGTGTTCATTGCCAACCGCCAGCCGTCACAAGTCACGATATCAGCGTTGTTGAAATGGATGCCCATCATTACAGGTCTGCTATCGTTATTCGATACGGCATATTTGACGGCATTATACCGCGATATCAGTTTATCGGCTGAATAAACGAACTGTTCTCCGGTCACTTCTGGAAAATCGGGGAATAAATCTGCCTCGGAGATTAACAGCTCGGCTTTTTTCGTCCCGCAGGTCATTTTGACGGCATTCTTGCCGACCTGATCGAAAATGATTACATCGCCGGTAAAGAACTTCAGCGCCTTTAATACCGCCTTTGTATCGCGGAATATGAACGCCATATCATCCGAGCCATATGCATCAATCTTGGTGCTGACGTACTGTTCAAGGTTAGCGCTGTTCACGCGGCAGACATTATCGTGGACAACGATCTGAACATTCTCCAAAATTGCTGCATAGGCTTTTTTTGCTACGCCCTTGAATGCTTTGTTCATCGCCTCTGAAAAATCTTTCGTGTTCACAGTGAATTTCATTGTATGTCTTTCCCCCCTAATTTTAAAACGTTCTATCTTTTGTATGCAAAGAGTTCAGAAAAATACAACCATGAGAATAAAAAAAGAGCGGGGCCGGGTTATCCGGCCCCGCTGCTGTTACTCTGGGCAAGCGGTTAAATTCCACGCATTGCCTATCTCAAAGCAAAGCCCATATTTCTTGAAGATGTTCAGGAGTTCGGCTTCCGTTTTGCCGTTCCCGTAGTTCAGCGCGTCGTAAAGCGGGCCTTCAAAGCTCATACTCAAAATGTTCGGCTCATGGACATACTCAAAGTAGCGGCGCGGATCGTCGTTCTCGTCAAGGTAAAAACGGCGCTCCGTATGCTTTCCGCCGTGTTCGGCTTCATAGGCTGCATCCTCGTCGCCGTAATAGTAGTAATATTCTTTTGTCTTGGGGTTATAGGTGCTCATGCTCTTCCCGTTGAAATAGATTTTTGTGTCCTGCCACATGCCTTTGTCACAAAGGAAGTTGAAAATTTCCATTGCCAGCGCTTCGATTTCCTTTTTGCTCGGGCGTTTTTCTTTGTTCATTGTTCTAGCCTCATTCCATTCTATTTAATCGTTCATTATGGTATATAGGTTGTAATACTCTTTTTCTGCAGCCTCGGCGTCCTCCGATGTTTCGGCGTTATTGTATTTATCAATCAGGCGGCGGCATTCAGCCTCCAATTTTTCACCTTTGAGCTTTGCGGATATCAAATACGATAAGCTTGTTACTCTTCCTTCTGCCCGCTCCAAGGTCGCATACATCGTTGCCGCCTTAGATGATACTGTGTCATAGCAGAAGTTTACACCGTGCGGGAATTCGGCCTTAAACTGGTCAAGCGCAAAATAGTAATCCATATCGGCGTTGAAAAGTTCGCTTTTTATTCTATTGGTGATTGTCATATTCTCGACCTCCATTTTGTTGATTATTTAAGCCCCGCTATTGTTATGCAATCGAAAAATGGAAATACAACCGGCCCGGAATGTTTCTTTCCGGGCCGGTTGGCTGTTCTGTTCAGGCTATGGCACGGGCCGCTGCCTTGATTGTGTCTGCCTTATAATAGACGGCCTCACCGTTCGAGAAAATTCCTCCGCAATAGTAATGTTCAAAGCCCCAAGTGGCGGCTATTTTGGCAAGCTCCCGGCATACTTTGTGCTGTTCAGCTTCCCATGCGCGGATCATCTGCGAACGGCACATATCGAAATAATATCGGCAATCGTCGTTGTCGAGTTCTTCCGGGTTGTCATAATATGCCCGCTGTGCATCCTCTGATTTTTCAACAAAAAGTTGAGCTCCCGTATAATAGCCGCTTAGGACTTCAATTTTGTGGAATTTTAGGCGGCTGTTCACGTCTTTCAGCGCGGCCTCCACATTGTCATAAAAATTCCGGCATTCGCATTCATCGAACGACGGCTCGTCGAGATCCGCGTTGCAGCCCTCACATATTTCCGTGTCGGTACTGTTCATGCAGCCGCATTCCGGGCAAATCCGGGTATAAAATTCGCTATCGTCTTTCAGATAAAGCGGAAAATTTTCCATCGTGCGGAAATTTGGTGCTGACATTGCTCTTATCGCTCCTTTCAAAAATAGCAGGGCCCCGACTCGGGGCCCTGCGCTGTTCCGTTCCGATTATGCTATTGCAAGCCGTGATTTTTCCTCGCGCTCGTAGACCTTCGACCCATAAAAGTCGCGTATCTGGTCAATGCTATATTTGCCCCGGCTTGCCGTGCTGTCCTCTAGCTTGTGCCAGCTCCACATTTTTTTGCTCGCTGCCCATTTGCAGCCTAACTTATTGAGCCTGTCCTTGTGTGGCAAGGTGTTGCCAGATATCCATATCCAGCGCCCGCACAGCTCGACCGTCACACCGTCAAGAGATAGCAGCGCCACGATGATCCCCATGAATTCTGCTGCCGTCTCGTGCGTTCTGCGTTCGCCCTGCGCTTCATAGGTTCCGCCGTCCTTGGATTTATGCACATCTTTCAGCCGTTCCCAAACGCTTTCAAATTCGTTGTTGACGGCTTTCATGATTTCCGCTGTATCTTCGCCAGCGTGAATGTCTGGATGATATTTTTTAGCAAGCTGACGATATCTGGCCTTCGCTTCCTCTGCTGTTTTACAGTCTGCAAAATATTTCATAGATTTTACCTCCGTTCATGTTCTTGGACTTCTGATAGAGGTATGCAATAAAAAACGCGGAATACAACCAAACAAAAAAATAAAGCCCCGGCGGAATAACCGCCGGGGCTTTATTTTAATCGGCACACATCAGCCATTGGCTGTAAATGTAATCGTAATCGACGCGCATTACGTCTGCCAACTGTTCAAAAATTCGCTCCCGTATAACGCTATCCCCAACGCCGATTATATGGTAAATATTATTATAATTATCAAGCGCCTCAAATACATCTTTGAATGTTATGCTTGCCTTGATATCTCGGCCCAATTCATCATCACGAAATTTAGAAATGTACCATGCTTTTACGTTCGCATTTTCGTCCATAATGTTATCCTTTCAGCGTGCCAGCTTAAAAATCATCATCTAATATCGTGATCTTTATTTTTGACTTCAATAGGTATTTATCAGTAAAAACAAATTTGTTGTTACTGTCATCTAAGAACATGGTTATCCCGTTCTCTTTGTCACGTTCTAAAACGGTTGCTATTTTGCTATAATCGAACGTTTCATAGTAAATCGATACTATGTCGGCGTTTTCAAGTCTGTCCAATATTTCTTTCATAATGTTTACTCCTTTTTCATTTTAGAGTGATTAATTATACCTTACAATAGGTACGCAATAGAATCAAGATATTACAACCATGATTTAAAATAAAAAAAGAGGCCGGGATTTCTCCCGGCCTCCGGCGCTGTTCTATTCTATTTCTGCCTCATATTCGTCGAATGATTTGCCAAAGGCAATTTTGAAACATCGTTTTGCTTCATCAAACTTATGGAGGTTTCGTTCTATAAGTTCTGAATTATTTGAATGATCTCGGTTAAATTCATATTGGAAACGTCTCCTTGTTACTTCCTTATATAGCTTTTCTGTTATTGTCTTTTCCATTGATCGCAGCTCCTTCCGATTTTAGAATTTGGAAACGCGCTTAAATAAAATCGCGGACGCTCATTCCCGGCGCGTCCCAGGGATTCGACGGGCCGTAGTCTCCGTATGTGCTGGACGGAGTATAATGTTCTTCATCGTCATAGGGATAGAGCGCCGATATTATGTCTTCATCGTTCCAAAGCGTCCATGCATCGCAGCCGATATCGTCATTGTCTCGTAAGTTACGGAGAATTTCTTTTGCCTGTTCAATTGTAACATGAGGTTTTACGCGCCGGGTCTGAGTTTCCCCGGCGCGGTCTATTGTGATATATAACATTGTTCTGTTCTCCCTCCTTAAATATGATAATACATATCAGCTTTGCCGCCCTGCACTACCAGCGCCCACGTTTTGCCGTCCTCACCGTTCGACCAGTGATACTCAAGCCCTGTTATTGCCTCAAGAGCGAATGCAAGGCCACAAAAATATTCGCTCATGTTCTTCTTGATAGCCTCAGCCGAATAAAAAGCATCGGCGTTTTTTTCTGCGTCTCTGATATAGCCTATGGTTTCTTTCATTTTGTTGGTGATAACCTGCGTCTGCTGCTGTATTTTTGCCATGTTCATGCCCTCCAAACTCATTTTGTTTAGCGTTCCGTGTATCTCAGGTAATTAAAATCATCAAACTTTGCTCCGTCAATGGCCTCAGCATTGTCAAAGTTGCTGTACTCAATTTCGGCGTATGTGCAAGGCAATCCATCGCAGTCGTTGTTATCTTCGCAAAACTCATCAGCGCTTAATATCATGCAGTCATAGACTTCGGCGCTCACCCTGCCGCTGTCATATGCGGCTTGTGCTCTTTTAAAATATTCATTTCTTGTCATTGTCTTGACCTCCGTTCTTGATTTCACTATTGGTATGCAATAAAAGCCAGAGTTTACAACCACGATTGGAAATAAAAAAACGCGGGCCGAAGCGATGTTCGGCCCGGTGCTGTTCATGGTTTAATCGCGTTCTTGCCTTGCGAGTATTCGCCCCTCATAGTCTCCGCTTATTGTCGCGGCTTTCGCAGGTTTAAATATACGGTAAAGCTCGCTTATGATTTCTTCGTTGCCAGTCTGACCCGGCACCAGCTTGCAGGTATCCTCATATCGAATAAACCCGTTATTGTCGATGTACGTTTTTCTATTCATACTATTCAGTCCTCCATTTTGAAACTTCCGGCGAAAAGATACGCGCCGATTGTGCGCGGCGCTCCGCTGCCGTCTATCATGGTAACTTTGCCGTATTCGCGGGACGCTTCGCGGTATATGCTGCCGAGTTTAAACCCGTCCAGCCGCCTAATACATTTATGCATTTTATCGTCCTCCTGTTCCTGTTCTTGTTCTGTTCTCACTATGGGGATGCAATCAGGAATGCAATTTACAACCGACAAAAAAATAAGCCGGGCCCGGATCATTCCGGGCCCGGCGCTGTTCAGCGGGATTTTTTTGCCCCAGCTATTGCCGGGGATCTCGCTGTTCTCCGTCCTGTGTTCTGCTCAGATAAAGTACATCTCGCCGTTAACCTCAAGGGCAACAGCCTCCTGCCCGAACGCGTCCCGCATGGCCTCGCAGTGTACGACAACGTCATCAATTCCGGCGTCGAGTTTCGCGCTGTCCGCATAGGCAAATACAATTGTCGTGCGCTCCCGGATCAGGCCAAACGTCTTTGACATCCAATAACCCGCCGCCGGTGTCGATGTAGCGCCGCCAAAAAGCTCAGAAAGCAGCGCCGCCGTGCTATCAACGTATGCGCTTGTGTCGCCCTCCGTAGCCGCGCCCGTCGTACCCGGTACATATACCGTGATTTTGCATGCGAGCTTGATGCAGTTTACAAGGCGCTTTGTTCCCGTCGCTGTATTAGTCATAATTGAAAACCCCCAGCGTAGGCCGCCACCCGTTTTAATGCTGTTCTGATAAGGGTATGCAATCCCAGCGACGAAATACAACCAAGGCCGAAAATGTTTCTGTTCACATGTTTATAGGCATAGCAAAGGGCCGGAGCATAAAGCCCCGGCCCCGTGTTACTCCCGGCGTAGGCCGCCACCCGTCACGCCTCCGCGCCGCGCTCCCGTATCTTTTTAACGCGCTTTGCAATGGCCTGCTGACTCACGCCCAGCGCCGCCGCAATCTCGACTTGACGCGCTCCCCATGCAAGCATTTTGCATATTGCCCGGTCTGAATCGTCATTGCAAGCGCCGTCCACGATATCCCGAGTAATTACAACCATATCAGGCGCAGAAGCCCGGTCCCGCGCTATGGTCTCGACAAATGACACCTCCGCGCCGTCACCGTCGGTGTATGTCCGCAGGGCATCAGGGCAAAGGCTTTTTACCTCTCGATTGTGAAAGCGCCGTATTGACTCCCGGCAAGCGTCCCCGATAAGCCCCGAGAGCGTCACAGGCCCATAACCCCGCGCCGCCCTGTCAGCGTTCCGGCGCTCGATATATGCCCGGTCTACCATCGCCAGCCCCGCCCGGCCCGACTGCTTACCGCGCCCCTTGGAGCTCCCCGGCGTAGTCAATAGAATGTAAGCATCGGCGGCGATATCGCCAGCCATACCGCCCCACGCGACGCGCTCCAATGTCTGAAGGTATCCCTGCCACGTCTGCACCGTGTAGAGCTCGCCGCCGTCACACGTCCCCGCCGACGTGTTAAAGCGTGTTGCACTCTTGCCAATCTCCCGACGTGCAACACTGATAGTTGTTGCAATCAGCCGCGACCAGAGTTTATCTCCGTCCGCGATCAGCGCCGCCCATTCTGCCGCTGTGTCAGCCGCCTTGACAGGTGCCAGCGCTTCACGCCATGCATGGCGCATGCACACACCCAGTTGACCACGCCCGGCACATTCCGGATACTCTGCCACGATTGCCCGATATGCGCCCCACGCGCACCCCATGACCGCCGAAACACTGTAATTATGACTCATAGTTGAAAACCTCCGGCGTAGGCCGCCACCCATATTGTCAGCGCCCGAGACCAGCCCGAGCCGCCGCCCCATCAGATAATCATCTGATACTTATATTATATTCCCCCACTACACGAGCTGTAAACCTTGATATCCGGCCATTATACCGAGTAATCACGCATTAACCGTGAATTGCCTTGTAAGCCTTGCGCCGCAAGGCTTACATGCTATATCAGCACCCGCAAAAACGGAGTAAATCGCAGCAAAACAGAGCAAAACGGCGATAGAAAGAGATAGATAAATATGCGCGTTATCCCCCACATTTCACCAATTACAGATGATATATGTGAATCTGTCCCCCACTTTTCAAAATAATACTGATAGTAATATAAACGCGTCAATATTGGCTAATAGGATGTAATAGTGCATCATATATAATACGGATAGTATAGTGCGAGGTTTGGGACAATATGACAATAAATGGAATCACGGGAGAGAGGGAGAGCGGTGATATTTTTGTTTATGGGGACATGTGAGGACGTGCCGATCTGCGCGGCATGTTCAGCGGTTGGAATCGGAACAACGCCGAAGCCAGCGCCCGGAGCGGCTCCGAAAAGGCGCGAAAACCTGCGACAAACGCAGGGCAAAAATCTGCACCACCGCCAGAGCTTGACGGAGCGGAGCGGAGCAAAAATGGCAAGGTTACGTTTACATTATACATGGTAATGTAAACGTAACCCGCAAAGCCTTGCGGCGCAATAGATACAAGGCACTCAATACCCGCGCCATATGGGGCCGGGTTTACAGTCCGAAGCCGTATTTCGGCCCGACGTCGGGCAATAGCACACCTTCCCGTGACCGACTTCACCCCAAGACGGCAATATCCTGTCAATTGCAAATGTAAACGTAAACAGAGCATGCACAAGCAAGAGAGATGCCACAGGAGCGCATGGGACAAGCCACGATGTTATCTGCAAGATTAAACGTGGTCTGAGATGGACGAAACATAAAGGCTTTTGTGGGGTGCCTGAGGGCGCGAAAAGGGCATGGGAGAATGTGCGTGATATAACACAGTTGGGGGAGGGGGGGGAGGTTTATATTCGGTGCGCGAAAATCATTTGCGCGGGATGATAAGCTAAAATTGGAGGATGGGTGTGTGCGAAATAGCCTTCAAATTGAGGCGTTCTGAGCATAAAAAGGGACGTGAAAAAGGGCGTCCTTAATATGCAAGTTTAAGCCGCAGAAAATAAAAGAAGGGAATGGTCGAGCGATAAAACCCTAGAAGCGTTGTGCCGCAATGGATTGATGGCAACTTTACAAACAAAAAAGTATGTCAGATTTGACATACTACAATGTCATATTTGACATAGATTAATGTCAGATTTGACATACTTCGTTGAAATCGGAGGAAAAAAACGATTCGGCTGAGAGGGCCATTATAGTTATGGTTTTGGTGGTGATTGAGCTTGTCTGATGACGGCGGTAAAAAGGTAATTGAGAAATATACGACCGTTGACGACAGCACTGGTTTAATCACCGGGTCGCATACGGTTTACAAAGAGATACGGTCCGGAACGGAAGACCCTTATTGGAAGTGCTATGACTGGCACGTATTTAAAGGTTTGGGCGATGTGAGTTTTGGGATGCTGAATGCAGTGATGCGTCGGATGGCGTATGCGAATAAAGATCAGATACTTTTTATGGACATAGGCATAAAGCGGGAAATCGCGGCGGAGCTTAATATGTCGCTAAGCACGGTTGAGCGGGAAATAAAGCTGCTGACAAAATGCAGGGCAATCGTAAAGCGGCAGCGAAGTGTGTACATGGTAAATCCTTATATGTTTGGAAAAGGCAGCTGGGCCAGCGTCATGAAGCTGCGTGAGAAATTTGACACTATGCCAGTAGAATGCAAAAGGGAGGGGAGCAGCGAATGAGCGGTTTACACGGGAATCAACTTGCCTGCGGTAACACGGCATATGAGCGGAAAGAATCAGACTTTTATCCTACGCCGCCAGATGTCACGCTTGCGCTTCTCCACCATTTGCAGCTGCCAAAGGAAACCGTTATTTGGGAACCGGCCTGCGGCGAAGGGCATATGGCGAACGTATTTGTTGAGCAGGGATATCTTACTTCCGCGACGGATTTAAATTATCAAGGTTACGGCGAGGGTGGAATTGACTTCCTTACTGCTCCGCTGCCTGATTGTAATTGGATAATAACAAACCCTCCGTTTAACCAGGCGGAAAATTTTATCCGACGCTGCGCGGAACATAAGAAACCTTTTGCCTTACTATTGAAATCCCAATACTGGCATTCAAAAAGTCGATTGCAGCTCTTCCGGGGTATACAGCCAACAGAGGTCCTTCCGCTTACATGGCGTCCGGATTTTCTTTTCAAAACCCGTGGAAACGGACAACCTGTGATGGAGTGCCTATGGTGCGTATGGAACGGACAGGCAGAGGTTACATACTATCATCCGCTCGAACGCCCTATGAATATTGCAGATCACTCGGAACAGTTTAGCTTATTCGTAAATGAGGGGGATAAGTAAAAATGAAAATTACAAAAACGCCAAAGCAGGTAGCGGGGATTCAATACAACCGCGCCGCCGCGAATATCGGATGCAATGTATGCCCATGCTGCGGTGAGACGAAAGACTGTTTGGACTACATCATAGAAGGCACATTAAATGGAGGCATATTTTCGGGCTTACATAGAACTTGGGTTACCGGGTTTATAAGAACAAAGCATATGAGGCAGGATTTATACAAATGCGAGACCTGCGGTGCCGAGTGGGAAAGCGAGCCCTATGAATGCAAATAAGGCAATAAAGCCGTTGGCATCCCGGCAGATATCGCTTTTTGAGCTTGACGCTCATATCGAAATCGGCGGTTGCGGTAACTGCCTTTGTAAAGAATGCCTCCTTGGTCGCTCTGGCCGCTGCCCATATGGAAGCTGCTACGACAACTGGCGTAATAAACATAAGCCTTATGATAAAGAATATCCAAATAATCCGCCACGGACATTGTGGACAAATTGGAAAACAGATCAGGGCTTTTGGTGCAGAGGTGGCATATTTTATCCGGCGGATATGTGCTCCGAATACATCCGCTTTGATAAATCCAAAACGTACATAAAAGAATGCCTTGAAGCGAACGTCAAAGTCTACCAGGACGGATATATCAGTTGCAGCCTTATCGAATGTCTGGGATGCGAATATTGTTATAACCGGCTCATGGAAAAAATGGAGGTAGAGGAATGATAGCAAAAGTCAGATGCGTCCAATGCGGGAAGATATGCGCAGATGCAGATAGGATCTATCAAGTAAGAATCATAGACGGAGAGGGCCAAAAGACTTATGCGCCTGCTTGCTCCTTCGATTGCGCCTATGCGACAAAAATAAAATACGCCATGCTTCACCAAAACCGGGTTGACCTTATAGAGCGCCAGTCTTTTCAGATTATGAAGGTATCCGATTACTTAGGAGGCGAAACAGAATGAAAGACTTCATACAACTATTGGTATCATTTGTTTGCATAGCCCTGACTGCTTTTACGTCCAACTATGTCCCGGCTCATATGCAGCTAACCTTCGGGTGGTTCACGGCTATTATTTGCATCTGGCTTATTCACCTTGCGGGTAAGGTCTATCAAAAGCTTTCAAAATCGGAAGGCAGCTCGCACGATCATGCATTTAAGCCAAGTGGCGTTATCGATCAAGTTAATCCAAGTGGTGTTATCGAGATTGATAATACAGAACACACCGAGTTTTTGCGTAAAAAATTAGAGGTGGGGAGAACAGCGCCTAATACCGTGAGTTTTACCCCTTCGGATTCTCAGCGACCGGCTCCGCCACTGCCTACAAATCCGGCCTATGGTGCTCCCGCGCCAGACTATAAAATTCCTATGCCTCCGTTGCAATCAAATACGATGAGACCGCCGTTACGGTGCAGAAAGGGAGATAAATGAATCTATTATGGCACGCGTCCTTTGATCCCGTCGTACAGTTGACTCCCCGCATACCTGAAAGCCGATCTCCATGGGAAGATGCGACGACTCCACGGATCTGTTTTTCAGAAAATATTGAAAAAGCTCTTACCGCCATGCCAAAAGGCGGAAACGCCCTTCGAGGTATGCTGAAATGCAGGGAGAAAGTAACGCCGCTGCTGTATGCATTCTGCTGTGATGCCGACGAATTCCCGGACGCTTTTATCCCGCCGGAGACTGTGCG
>JBFWKZ010000044.1:0-16285 GCA_050252415.1 Oscillospiraceae bacterium
TGAGTATCTCAGGAGCTTCAGTACGGTAATCCATAGAAACACCTCCAGTAATTGCTATTGTAGCAGAGAAGCATAGGGCTTGTCCAGAGGAGATAGCAAAATAATTGAACAAAATAAAAATTTTGTTCAATTCGATGGAGGTGAGGAGGCTTGTCTTTTATGCGGCATTATTAGGACGACGATCCTAATAAATTGTTCCTTATCTGACTATGGTATAAATGGAACCGTATGATGATTGATCCGGGCACTAATACTCTGGCTATACTGAAAATCGGTTCAGCCTGTCTACGCATGCGCAAAATTTCTTTAACTTCCGTTAGCCTGGCCATTCAATCCAAAAATTTGCATATCCGTTTCTCTCAATAAATCAAATGACTCTTGCCGCACCCGGCCTTCGCTTATTGACAGCTGACGACTGCCGCGGCTTCTTTATACCGATTTTAGAGCCTGAGGTCCTGCAGCCATGAACCTAAAAACCATGTACATTATGTGATATTTTTAACATATAATATCTGCTCACGTCTTTCTTCTATTTATCCTTTATAGGTTCCTCCCGGTACAAATAAATATTTTTCGAACCGCATAGATTGCGACAAATTTCGACCTTATACGGATAAATTACCTCATAGAATATGGTTATAGGGGCAAGTATCGTATAGCAAAATAATTAAAAGGAGTGATAACCCATGAAATCAGCCAAAACAACATACGATCAAAGACTTAGGAGGATTAACGACAGTATCGCGCTCAAGGAACCGGATATCGTGCCGCTAAACATCGTCATTCAATGCTACCCTTTTATCCATGCCGGATATACCATGGCAGATATTCTCTATGATACGGATTTCAGCAAAGCGCGGCACAGCATGTTCAATTTCCTGGATGAGTATCAGCCCGACTATATCTTTGGGCAAGCCTATGTCCATATCGGCGAGGGTCCCATGCTGGAATTGGCCCGCCCTAAAACGCTGCGCTGGGCCGGTATGCCGGGAAATATCATTGATAAAAACTCCGTCCACCAGTTTATTGAATTCCCAATTTTGCAGGACGATGAATTCGAAGAATTTATGCGTGACCGCACCTGGTGGATAATGAAAAAGGCCATGCCCAGAACAACCGCTTTGCTGGAACCCATGGCCAACTGGAATATCATGGGCAACACCCTGTTCGGCGGCCATCAGGTAATGGCGCAGATGCTCTGCAATCCTGAAACTAAGCAGATGATCGATACGCTTTGGAAAATCAATGAGATGAGCACCGCACTTCAGGCTCATACACGTCAGCTTGACATTGACATTGAGGAAGCGGGATTTCCCACGCCCATGCAGGGCTTTTCGGCAGTCCCCTACGACAACTATAGCGATACATACCGCGGTACTATCGACGCCATGATCGATATGATGGAGCGTCCGGATTATGTTCTGCAATACTGCCGTGAGGATCTGGAAGCCACTAAAGCCCTTATCCGATGGCAAGCTTCCCTTATGCCGGGCAGACATGTATTTATGCCGTTGCACAAGGGCATGGACTCCTTTATGAACCCTGAACAGTACCGAAAATTCTATTGGCGCGACCTTCAGGAGATTATCAGCACCATTATAGATGCCGGGATGGTGCCGTACATCTACACAGAGGGCAAATACGACAGCCGGCTCGAGTGTTTAAAAGAGGTGCCGAAGGGTAAGGTCCTCTATCACTTCGAGGAAGTCGATATGATCCGTGCTAAAAAGATTCTCGGTGATACCGCCTGTATCAGCGGCGGATTCCCGGTGTATTTACTGGACTTTGGAACAAAGCAGCAGGTCATCGACGAGGCAAAACGGCTCATTGACGGCTGCGCTGCGGGAGGCGGCTTCATTTTTGAGACCTCTTGTGGAATTGACTACGCAAAACCTGAAAATGTTGAAGCGCTTGTGGAGACCGTTCGTACCTACGGGAAAAGCTAAATTATTAAAGCCCAGCCTTCAAATTAGGCTGGGCTTTGTGTTAACGATAGGTCAGTTTCCTTCCTCCGTCAATAAAACTGCGGAGCCAATATCAAAGGCCGGCCCGTCCGTTAAATCAATGGGTTTAATCCCATAATTTCTGAGAAACTCCGTTATCCCGCCACAGTCCGGATGG
The DNA here is from genome assembly GCA_050252415.1 of Oscillospiraceae bacterium. Taxonomy (GTDB): domain Bacteria; phylum Bacillota; class Clostridia; order Oscillospirales; family Oscillospiraceae; genus Heteroscillospira. The sequence goes on from JBFWKZ010000044.1 coordinate 2,122, forward strand.
CGGGCCAGACTACCGGTGAAAGCGATACAATCGGATGAAATTTTAAACGCGCTTCCGCCGATAAAGCCGGTATCAATACCCGGCAAAGCAATATGTCCTTCGGAAATTTTCAGGACATCAAGCCCTGCCGCTGTGCAGACTTTTGCGATTCCCGGATCAGAAGTTATGAGCGCGTGCTCCGTCACGGGACACACATTGCATTTGGAGTAGCCCTGACGGACATTGATAAAATTATCAGATTTATTTATTAGCGATATCTCTCTATTATGAATAATATGTTCACCCATAACGCAGGCATTGAGACAGGCGTCCAGTGGGTATTTCCCACCTGACAGCGGTATGATCTCCGTTGCAAATCCCAAATTCTCCAGCTTTGACCGTACCGCCTCTCCCGCCCTGCCGCCCAGCAGAATCTTCCCGCCGATAGGGAGTGCCGCCAGATCGACATGGCCGGACAGACGTTTATCCACTTCCGGAATATCCGGCATGAGCATAGTCTCAATGCCGAGATCTTTCAGCGGCTGCCGAAGCTCAGCGTACTTTTTGCCGATAAGGATACGTCGGACCCTCCCTTTCGGGAGATTGGGCATACATAGGATTTCCGTCATATCAGTATAATACCGCAGCTATGGCCTCGCGGACGTTCTTCACGGAAATGAGTTCCAGCGCATCCGGTGCCCTGACCTCTCCCCTCACATGGGCCGGAATGACACACCGGCGAAATCCAAGCCGCGCAACCTCGCAAAGCCGCTGCTCCAGTGCGTTTACCGATCTCACCTCTCCGGTAAGGCCGATCTCGCCGACGGCGACGACGTCGCTGCCCACAGGCCTGTCGAGATGGCTGGAGGCTATAGCAAGTATGGTCGCAAGGTCTGCAGCCGGCTCATCCAGCTCTAATCCGCCGATGACATTCAGATAGGCGTCGCTGCCGGAGACAGAAAGCCCGCCGCGTTTTTCCAGTACGGCCATGAGCAAAAGGGTTCGGTTATAATCGATACCGTTTGCGTTGCGGCGTGCCGCCGAAAAGACTGTCGGTGTTACCAGCGCCTGAATCTCTGCCAGAATTGGGCGGCTGCCCTCCATAACACAGGCGACGCATGTTCCGGGAGCGTTGACCGGCCGGCCGGAGAGAAGCATTTCGGACGGGTTGTCGACGGCCCGCAGGCCGGTATCCAGCATTTCAAAGACACCGATCTCGTTTGTCGAGCCAAAACGGTTTTTTGCCGCACGCAGAATTCTGTGCGACATACTGCGCTCACCTTCAAAGTACAGCACACAGTCCACCATGTGCTCCAATACCTTTGGGCCCGCAATTGCCCCGTCCTTATTGATATGACCGACGACAAAAGTCGTGATACCCTGTGATTTGCTCATCTGCATGATGGCCATTGTACACTCGCGCACCTGGCTCACACTGCCCGGAGCTGAACTGAGTTCACTATTATAGAGCGTCTGAACCGAATCCACAATCATAATATCCGGCATCAGCGCCTGGGAAGACTCCAAAATTTCTTCCAAATTTGTCTCCGGCAGGACATACAGGTTGTCGTTTTCCACGCCAAGGCGCTGGGCACGCATCTTAAGCTGCCGCTGGCTCTCCTCGCCGCTGACATAAAGGATTTTTTCATCCCGGCTCAAAAGTCCGCAAACCTGCATCAGCAAGGTGGATTTGCCGATTCCGGGCGCGCCGCCAATAAGCACCATAGAGCCTCGGACAGCGCCGCCGCCGAGGACTCTGTCGAGCTCGGATATCCCTGTTTTAAAGCGTATTTCCTCCTGAGTCCCCACCTCGTCCATGCGTTGGGGCACTGTCCGTCGCGCGGCCGCAGGACGTGCCGGGCCGCCGGATTTTGTCTTTATGCCCTCGACCAGCGTGTTCCAGGCACCGCAGGCTGGACATTTTCCCGCCCACTTTGGGGTCTCGTTTCCACACTCGGTGCAGAAAAAGGATGTTTTTGATTTCATCGGTATCCTCCATCGGAGTTTTTTCCTTAGTTATAGCCAAGCCATGCTGAGAGCAGGACTAGTGCGAGCTTTGTCCTGTAGCTTTCGCTGTTGAGCAGCTTGCACTCATCCGGATTGGAAAGAAAGCCGCATTCAACCAGCACGGCTGTGCAGTCAATGCTTCTCATAAGATAGATATCGTCTGAAATTGGCGCCGCCACTCTTCGGCTATTGGGGACAAGCTGATTATTGAGAAAACTTTGAAGGGTCTCTGCGAGGGTACGGCTCTCTTGCGTATCACGGAAAAATACCTGTGCACCATGTGATGACGCCGCTTTAAAACTGTTTTGATGGATGCTGATAAGGGTGGCATTGGGGATGGAATTTATAAGCGCCACTCTCTGCTTCTGTTCACTCTTTTTTTTGGAGCCGATGGAAGCATCTGGGTCCGGATAGTCGATATTCTCCGTCTCACGGGTCATGATCACATTTTCACCGCATAAAAGTGCAAGATCGCGCAGCTTAAGCCCGATATCAAGATTTATCCCACTTTCAATCGTACCGTTTTTCCCCACGGCGCCACCGTCTAGGCCACCGTGCCCGGGGTCGACTATGAGCACCCTGCCGGGTACGGCCGCGGCCGTACCGGTTACCACCGGCCGATATGTGCGGATGGTTCCCAGAATCGTGAGCAAGACACAAACCGCGGTGAAAGCCGCGGCAGCGCCAACAAAGCTTCGCCATTTAATCGTTATGAACAAGCACAAGCCCTCCCCTCCCAAAATTGTTATTCAGGCGGAAAGGCGGTTATTCCTATTTCCAATTATATACCGCTATTGCGTTTTCCGCAATAAAAAAGCACACCTTCCGGTGTGCTTTGGTTAGGCTATCAGACCTTCAGCTCCGTCCGCGCAGAATCAATGAGATCGGAATATTTTTCAAGTACCGGGTTTACGCACTGATCCAGGAACTCAGTGACCTGTTCAGGCGCTCTGCCGATATACTCGGCGGGATTGAGCTCCTTTTTTATCTCTTCTTCCGTGAGCCCGAAGAGCGGATCCGCGGCAATACGGCTCACGAGGTCGTTTGGAAGCCCCTGTTCCTTCACAACAGCGCCTGCAGCGATGGAATGGACACGGATGCGCTCATGCAGCTGCTGGCGGTCTCCGCCGTTTTTAACGGCTCTCATCATAATATTTTCGGTAGCCATAAACGGGAGCTCGTCCATAATATGCTTTGCAATAACTTTTTCATAGACTTTGATTCCGCCGGCAACATTGTTTGCAATACGCAAAATGGCGTCGGTCGCCAAAAATGCCTCTGGAATGGAAATGCGCTTGTTTGCCGAATCATCCAACGTGCGCTCAAACCACTGATTATAGGCGGTCATGGATGGATTCATCGCATCCGCAATAATATATCTTGCAAGGGAGCAAATGCGCTCACAGCGCATGGGATTGCGTTTATAAGGCATGGCGGACGATCCGATCTGCCCGCCCTCGAACGGCTCCTCAAGCTCCTTCAGGTGCGAGAGCAGACGCATGTCGGTGGCAAACTTGCCAAGGCTCTGCGCAATGCCGGAAAGGGTTGACACAATGGCGGCATCGACTTTTCTGGAATAGGTTTGACCGGACACAGGGACCACGCCGTTTGCAAAACCCATCTCATTTGCGATCATATCCTCCATGCGGCGGATCTTATTATGGTCGCCGTCGAACAGTTCCATAAAGCTCGCCTGAGTGCCGGTTGTTCCTTTTGAGCCCAAGAGCTTCAGATTCTTGAGTCGGTAGTCCAGTTCATCAAGATCCATCAGCAGGTCGTTTATCCAGAGTGTGGCACGCTTGCCGACGGTCGTGAGCTGCGCGGGCTGAAAATGGGTAAAGCCCAGTGTGGGCATAGACTTATAATTGTCGGCAAATTTGGAAAGACGGGAAATGAGATTAACAAGGCCCTTTCTGACAATGAGCAGCGCATCCCGCATAATGATAATGTCGGTGTTGTCTCCAACATAGCAGCTCGTTGCGCCGAGGTGAATAATAGGCATAGCCTTGGGGCAAATTTTTCCAAAGGTGTGCACATGCGCCATGACATCATGGCGCAGTTTTTTCTCCATATCCGCGGCATAACTATAATCAATGTCGCCGATATGCGATTCCATTTCCGTGATCTGCTCGTCGGTGATGTCAAGACCCAGTTCTTTTTCCGCACGGGCCAGCGCGATCCAGAGTCTGCGCCAGGTCGTGAATTTTTTATCCGGGGAAAACGTATAAAGCATCTCGTCGCTGGCATAACGCGATGCAAGCGGGCTCTCATAAGTGTTTTTCAAAATTCTTCTCCCTTCAAGAAGGTTTCAAGGCGATCAAGGCCTTTTTTTATGTTTTCCATTGACGTCGCATAGGTCCAGCGGACAAAGCTGGAAGTTCCGAAGGCAGTACAGGGGACGACGGCAACCAAACCCTTGGCCAGAAACGCATAGGCAAAATCGTCGGCATTATTAATGACCCAGCCGCCGATTGTACGCCCAAAGAGCTTCTTTATGTTCATCATGACATAGAAAGCGCCGTCGGGAGAAATACAGCTGACGCCGTCTATTTTGTTCATACGCTCGACAATATAATTACGGCGCTCTTCAAAGACCTTGCGCATGGCCTCAACCGTATCCTGCGGGCCCGTGAGCGCCTCTGTGGCGGCAACCTGGCTGATCGTTGAAGGCGCACTGGCGGAATGGCTCAAAAGATTGCCCATGACACTCGCAATTTCCGGGTTTGACGCGGCATAGCCGATACGCCAGCCGGTCATAGCATAAGATTTTGAGACACCGTTAACCAAAATCGTACGTTTTTTTATTTCAGGGCCAAGGGATGCGATACTGACGAATTCTTTATTATCATAAACGAGACGGTAATAAATCTCATCAGAAATAATATAGATATCATGCTTGACACAGATATCGGCGAGCGCCTGAAGTTCATCATTCGTATAGAGCATGCCGGTTGGATTCGAGGGATTATTAATCATAAACGCCTTGGTCTTGTCCGTAATGGCTCCCTCAAGCTGTTCCGGCGTAATTTTAAAATGCTGAGCTTCTTTGGTACGGATGATGACGGGGTGACCGCTTACCATACGTACCATCTCATAGTAGCTCACCCAATACGGAGCTGGAATAATGACTTCGTCTCCCGGATTTATCAAAACCGTAAGCACGGTATAAAGGACATGCTTTGCCCCGTTTGCGATGACAAGCTGCTTATAATCGTAGTCGAGATTGAAATCTTCTTTCAAGCGATAGGCACAAGCTTCCCGAAGTTCCTTCATTCCGGCAGCCGGGGTATACCGGGTTTTCCCCTGCTCGATTGCTCTTATACCAGCAGCCTTGATATTATCAGGCGTTTCAAAGTCCGGCTCACCTGCGCCGAAGCCAACAATATCCTGGCCTTCAGCTTTGAGTTTTTTTGCAAGAGCGTCGACGGAAAGTGTTGCGGAAGGTTCGACGGAACAAGCCACGTTCGATAGTTCTTTCATATTCTCATCCCTTTAATTTTCTTATTGTAGATTATATGTCCAAACGATCAGGATTGCAACACTATCCGTCATTTTCTACAAATCGGTGAATTTTTGGCGCCGTAATAAATATATATTTATGATAGTTAACCGACTTGAATTATTCAAAACAGGTTTTAAACTGCCTCCTAACAGTATATTTTTAAAGAATTATGCAAATTAAGCCTCCGCTGCCTTCATTTATGATCCTCTGTAGGGTTTCCTGGAGCTTTCCTCGCGCGTCCTCCGGCATGCGTTTTATCTTGGTTGCGAGACCTTCTCCGGCAATGTCGTAAAGCGATTTTCCAAAAATATTGGACTCCCAAATTCTGTTGACATCGCCTTCAAAGCCCTGAAGCAAAAAGTTAATAATCTCCTCGGAAGCCTTCTCCCCTCCTAATGCCGGAGACACTTCCGTGACGATATTGGCTTTGATCATGTGAATAGACGGTGCACTCGCCTTGAGACGTACGCTGTATCTGCCGTTCTGGCTGACGATCTCGGGCTCTTCGAGCGTCATTTCGTCGCGCGTAGGCATGACGATCCCGTACCCCTTCTCACGCACCTCTGCCATTGCCGCGCCGACACGCTCATATTCACTGCGCGCGGCGGCCAGCTCCGTCAGCAGCGACATGAGCTCGCCGTCATCATGGATTTCCAGCCCGGTCGCATGGCTGATGGTCTCATAATACATGCTTCTCGGCAGTTCAACGACAATCGCGGCGCCTCCGGTGCCCATGGATAGCTCCCTGATCCGGACTTCCTGAATCATTTCATCTTCCGAGAGACACGCAGCGACACGGCTGACGTCACGAATCGTCTGCATTCCTGCCGCCGCAGCCTTTACACGCTCATAGAGCGCCTTCTTCAATTCGTGCTCGGCGTTCAGCGCGTCTACCCATGGCGGCAGAAATACGCTAAGCTCCGTAACGGGGAACTCGCCAAGCACAGCGGTCATAATCTCAACGATGTCTTTCTCCTCCATCTCCAGGCAGCTGACCGGGATAACCGGCACACCGTATTTTTCACTCAGCTCATTAGCAAGCGCTATCGCGTCGGCCCCCTTAGGCCGCACCGTGTTCAGGAGCACGACAAACGGTTTACCGATACTTTTGAGCTCGGATACCACACGCTCCTCAGCCGGTAAATACGCCTCGCGAGGAATATCGCAAACCGTTCCGTCGGTCGTGACAACAAGGCCGATGGTCGAATGGTCGCTGATGACTTTATAGGTTCCCTCTTCCGCTGCCTGAGCAATGCTGATTTCATGATCGTACCATGGCGTCGTGACCATACGCTCGGCACCTTCCTCAAACTGCCCCATTGCGCCATTAACCATATAACCGACGCAATCGATCAATCTGACTTTAAAGCTCACCCCGCTGTCAAGAGTGACCTCGACAGCCTCCTCGGGTATAAATTTTGGCTCTGCGGTCATGATGGTTTTACCGGAACCACTTTGGGGCAATTCATCCCTGGCTCTCTCTCGCATATAGACATTTTCTATGTTGGGAATAACAAGAGTCTCCATAAACCTTTTAATAAATGTGGATTTCCCCGTACGTACGGGCCCCACTACCCCCACCAATACCGCGCCACCTGTTCTCTGGGCAATATCCTCGTAAAGCTTACCCTCCACGGCTGCTCCTCCTTTGAGATTTGTTTGTACTACAATATTAGGGCAAGCCTTTATTTATGCCAAAAAACTGTCCGCCCCATAGCCGGGACGGACAGTTTTTTAGTAAAATTTTATGCACTGGGTATGTTTTGCGGAAATCTTAACATCAAGCTTTGGAAAATTACGATTGAGCATACCGGCAATGACCGGGACGACAACATTTTCGGTACAAAAATGGTCCGCATCGATAATATTAAGCCCAAGCTCTTTTGCCGTGAGGAACTGGTCATATTTGATATCTGCCGTCACATAAGTGTCGCAGCCCCTTAAGACAGCGTCGGCGATCATGCTCCCTCCGGAGCCACCGCAGACGGCAATACGCTTAACCGGTACGCCGGCGTCGTAATAGCGAAGTCCATTTGACCGGAGTGCGGTTTTTACTTTCTCAAGGAAGCCTGCCATACGCTTCGCCTCAGGCAGTTCGCCGAATCTGCCGCATCCATAAACGCGGCCGTCAGGGAGCTCTTGCTCCGGTTCCAAAATACCGAGATTACTGCAGCCAAGCGTTTTGATCAGCGCGTCGTTAACCCCGCCCTGAACCGAGTCCAGGCTGGTATGCAGACAGATCGCGGATATGTTTGCACGTAATAGTTTGACGATTTTTCGTCCTTCCGGTGTCGCGTCGGTGACGGACTTAAGCTGGAAAAACATCGGATGATGCGACACGATCAGCCCTGCACCGAGCGCAATGGCTTCGCTTACGACTTCATCGGTGATATCCAATGAGACGAGCGCGGAATCAACATCTCTTTGGCTGTCGCCAACCAGAAAACCCACATTGTCAAAATCCATTTTCATTTCATTGGGTACGGCTTTTTCAAAAAATTGGATTATCTCAGCTGTTTTAACCATTCATAAGCCTCTCTTTCATATTCCGCATTCCAGCTATGATTTCTAAATATTCTTGATGTTTTTTGTGGTCATCGGGCCTTTCTGAACATGTCAGCGCCAAACATATTTTTTCAAGTTTTATGATGTTCTCATCCAAATATTCGAAAAGCATAGGCATGGAGCGATGGTTTTTGATAGCTCCGACATACAGCTCCGCGAGGCTTTGTCCGGGCATATGCCCCCCAATCGCAGTGAACAGTGTGTAAATTTTTCCGGCATCACGGACAAGATGCTCGCCGTCAATAGCATAGCCGTTTTCAATCAGCCATTTGCGCAGCTCAAGCTGTTTGGACTGCGGCTGCAAAATGATGCGCGTATACCGTCTGGTCCATGGCGCGGCAGCGAGTATGCCGATGATCGTCTCGCCGCCCATACCTGCAATAATAAGCGTATCCGCTTCATTTGGCCTCAGTCCTGCAAGCCCGTCGCAGAGAATAAACGTTATGCGGTCATAAAGCCCATATGCCTTTGAAATTGACCGGGCACGGCTCAGCGGCCCCTTATTAATATCTGTCGCGATCATAGAGGCAGCCACGCCGTTTTGTATCAGCCAGACCGGAATGTAACCGTGATCCGTGCCGATGTCGGCAACAGCGGCGCCGTTTGGCACAAGACTGGCTATGCGTTCAAGGCGCGGCGACAGCGTTAATTTGTCCATAAGGTCTCCCCTTCAAAAAAGAAAGCCGGTTTCCCGGCTTTCTAAATGCGTCAACTTTTCGCCACACGCTATGAAGGGTATGCAATACCCCTCATAAGCACCCCGTTTTCACCGGATTTGCGGCAGGATTAAGAGGCTTTTCTCTACTGCCCTTGGCGCAATGGGCCCGGTATTTTCTTCCTGACGGACAAATTTCCATTTTACTCTAAAAGTATGCCCTATTTTTAGCAGACGCATGTCGCTGGAAAACGGGCCGAAATCTTATTTTTGTCCTTGGCAAAAACATGGGCGGAACGAATCTCAGGCAAGCTGCTCAATAAAAGCGTTCAGGCTCGTGATAAACTCATCGACGTTTACGCCATGGACCTCACAGGCCTCGGCAACGGTCTCACCGCTTGCCATGGCGCAGCCCATGCAATGCATACCGATTGCCTGGAACATAACAATAGATTGGGGGGCCTGTTCCATGATATCGGCAATAAGTGTCTCTTTTGTAACTTCAAACATTTTTTTACCTCCAATAAGCTTTGCTGTCATTATACCGGTATTATTTCCGAATTTCAACAAGAAAATCAGAATCAAGTTTTTAACTTAAAAAATGAAGGGGCGCAAAACGCGCCCCTTCATTTTATCCACTAAACTTAGTGATTTTCCTTCATCTTTGCAAAGCAGTCGCTGCAATAAACAGGTCTGTCGGACTTAGGCTCAAAAGGAACCTTTGCTTCACGTCCACATGCCGCACAGGTAGCGGTGAAGTACTCACGGGGGCCGCGGGCAGCGTTCTTGCGGGCGTCACGGCAGGCCTTGCAGCGCTGGGGCTCATTCTGGAAGCCGCGCTCGGCATAAAACTCCTGCTCACCGGCAGTAAACACAAACTCGGCGCCACATTCTTTACAAATCAGGGTCTTGTCTTCGTACATTTTGAATCCTCTCTTTTGAAAAAATTCCCTAAGGGTATATTTGCGAACAGAACTAACTGTTGTCGCCTAGATCAGGTTGCCGCGCCAATTTTTTTCGAATCCGTTGCACAGCGTTGTCTATAGATTTTTCCGTTTTGCCTATACTCTCTGCCATTTCCCGATAGGAAAGCCCTTCGAGATAAAGACTTAAGATTTTTGTTTCATATTTTGACAAACACTGTGAAAACGTGGAAACAATTTCCGATTCGCTCTCTCTGGCAAGGACCTGTTCTTCAGGGACACGCCGGTGAAGTTCTTGTCCCGACGCAAAATACGTCTGACTGTCTTCCGAGAGGATGTCTAATGGCACACCGTCGTTCAGAGGGTTATGCTTTAGACTAGAGGCCGATTTCACTGCTGAAATAAGTCTGCGCCTTATGCAAATCTCCGCATAGGTTTTAAATGATGTGTTCAATTGGGGATTAAATTTTCTGATTGCCGACAGCAAGCCCATCATTCCTTCCTGAATGAGATCCTCGCTGTCACCTCCCGCCAAAAACAGCGGGCGAGCACATTGGCGAACCAAGCGAATATATTTTTTGACCAGTTGATCTTCTGCTTCGCTGTCGCCGTGGTTTGCTAATTCCAGTAGCCTGTCATCGTTAACATATAGATAATTCATAAAACACGATCAAAGTTCAGTATGTGCAAATTATAGAACTAATTACATATAAAGTCAAGAGAATTTGTAAAATTTCTTTAAAATAATCACTTATCTGGATAGGCCTTTTATTAGATCATACAAAGATTGAGCGCACTCATTGGCAATTTCATCTACCTCAGCCTCGATCATCACTCGGATAAGCGCCTCGGTGCCGGATGGGCGAACAAGGATCCTTCCACGATCGCCAAGCTCGGCTTGCCACTTACAAATTGAGGTCTCAAGCTGAGGATTTGCCATAACCGATACTTTTGCCTCGTTCCCTCCCATGATTTCAACATTCTTGAGCACTTGCGGAAAAGACGGTATTTCCGCAACAAGTTCGGATACCTTTTTACCGCTTCCGCTGAGGATACTTAAAAATTTTACCGCCGCGAGCTGCCCGTCCCCTGTCGTTGCGTCGTCCAGAAAGATAATGTGCCCCGACTGTTCTCCGCCAAGATTGTAGCCATTTTCCAGCATTCTCTCCAGAACATAGCGGTCACCCACTGCGGTACACTCGACATTGAGGCCGCGCGATGTGCTGTATTCGTGGAAACCGAGATTGGACATGACAGTGGCCACAATGGTGTTTTTCTTGAGTTTGCCTTTGGCCATCATATCAACGCCGCATATGGCCATAATTTTGTCACCGTCGACGATATTGCCTTTCTCGTCAACAATGATGCAGCGGTCAGCGTCGCCGTCAAAGGCAATACCGATATCATAACCTCCTGCGACAACCATGCGGCTCAGGTGTTCCGGGGAGGTTGAACCGCACTCATCGTTTATATTGATGCCGTCCGGATGGTCTTTGATAAGCTCAAGTTCAATCGGAAAGCTGCTGAAAATATCATTGACCGTTCTGTAAGCCGCACCGTTCGCGCTGTCGATGATGACATTCAGCCCTTTGATCTCATTTTCTGCACATGAAATGATGTGATTAATATAGTCGTCAACCAATTTCCGGTTTTTTCGTGTGACGTTACCGATTTCATCAAACTTCTTAGGTACGAGCTCCCCCGGATGATCAATGTAGTATTCGATCTGATTTTCCAGTTCGTCGGACAGCTTAAAGCCGTCGACGTTGAAAATCTTTATGCCGTTATGCTCATAGGGATTGTGGGAAGCTGAAATGACAATGCCCGCGTCCGCTCCTCTGTATTTGGTGATATAGGCGACGGCGGGGGTCGGCAATACGCCCAGTGTGATCACATTTGCTCCGGAAGAGCAGAGTCCGGCAATAAGTGCAGCCTCGAGCATATCACCCGAAATCCTCGTATCCTTTCCTATGGTAAAAAGTGGCTTTCCATCGGTTTTCTTTGCGAGTACTGCCGCAGCGGCCTGGCCGGTTTTGAAGGCAAGCGAAGCGTCAAGCCCCTCATTTACGACACCGCGTATGCCGTCGGTTCCAAAATATTTACCCACTTATTTTTCCTCCGATTCAGTCTTCTATACTCTGCTGGCCATAAAATGCAATCCCCAAATGCGCATAGGCCTTCCGCGTGACGCACCGTCCCCTGGGGGTGCGGGTCAGGAATCCCTGCTGCAACAGATAGGGCTCATAGACATCCTCCAGGGTAACCGATTCCTCATTTATCGTTGCCGCAAGCGTATCCAGTCCTACGGGGCCTCCGCCGTAAAATTCAATGATGCTTTTAAGCATCCGGCGGTCGATATTGTCCAGCCCCATACGATCGACCTCAAGCCTTGTCAGTGCCGCATCCGCCACGGTCTTCGTGATGATTCCGTCTGCCTGAACCTGTGCAAAGTCACGAACCCGTCTCAGCATGCGGTTTGCGATACGCGGTGTGCCTCTCGATCTCGAGGCAATTTCCCAAGCGCCATCCGGTTCTATCGTGATACCAAGTATCCCTGCGCTGCGTTTCACAATATCCGAAAGTTCCTCAGGCGTATACAGTTCCAGGCGCAGGCTGACACCAAAGCGGTCCCGCAGAGGCGCCGTCAACTGTCCGGATCGCGTAGTCGCGCCAATCAGTGTAAATTTCGGCAGATCGAGCCGAATAGAGTTGGCAGAGGGGCCCTTACCAATTATAATATCGATCGCATAATCCTCCATCGCGGGATAGAGAATTTCTTCGACCGTTCGATCCAGCCTATGAATTTCATCGACAAACAGAATATCGTTTTCTTCAAGGTTTGTCAGCAGTGCGGCAAGATCGCCGGGCTTTTCGATTGTCGGGCCCGACGTGACGCGCATGTTGACCCCCATCTCGTTCGCGATAACGGATGCAAGTGTTGTTTTACCAAGACCCGGAGGCCCGTGCAGCAGGACGTGGTCAAGCGGCTCTCCGCGCATTTTGGCCGCTTGGATGAAGATGGAGAGGTTATCCTTAACCTTTGATTGGCCTATGTATTCGGAAAGCATTTTTGGGCGGAGGGATCCTTCACTCGAATCCTCGGGAAGAACGCTGGAACGTGTCACCGACTGCTCCAAGCTCTCATCGTCGCCGGAGAAGCTTATACTCATTTTATCACCTGCCGATTCAAAAAATGACTACTAATAAATTTATTGTCTGAGCATCAGTTTGAGCGCCTGACGAATAATACCCTCAAGCTCCAGGCTGTCGGTATCGATTGCGTTCAGCGCGGCACATATCTCGGCATTGCCATAGCCTAGCACTGTCAGCGCCGCGGCCGCATCACCCAGCTTGGTGTTGTCGCTTTTGACGGAATAAGGCGCTGCAGAAGTTTTCAATCCGATGTTCTCGGTCACCTTGGCCATTTTATCCTTCAGCTCTAAAATAACTCTCTGCGCAATCTTTTTACCAATACCCGGAGCCAGTGTAAGCGCTTTTTCGTCACCCGCCACGATCGCCATGGCAAGAGACTCGGGCGTTCCCGACGACAAAATGGATAACGCCGCCTTTGGTCCAACCCCGGAAACACCGATCAGCATCTCAAAAGAGCGTTTTTCGCTTAAAGAATAAAAGCCGTAAATATCAAAAGCATCTTCCCGGATATAGCAGTAGGTATATAGGCGAGCTTTTTCACCAATCTGCAGTCGGGATATCGTATTGGCCGTTGTATTGACGGCATAGGCCACGCCTCCGCAGTCAATGGCGGCAAAGTTCGGTTCCAAAACAGTGACTTTGCCTTCTATATAGTAGAACAAGGGTCGAAACCTCCTCTGTTCAGCATTGATGTGGCGCTTCTGGCGTGACACAGCGCAATTGCAAGCGCATCGGCGGCGTCATCGGGCTTTGGCGCGTTATTCATTTTCAATAAACGTCTTACCATTTCGATGACCTGTTTCTTTTCCGCCCGGCCATAGCCGACAACCGCCTGCTTTACCTGAAGCGGCGTATACTCGAACACCGGCACACCGGACCGATAGCAGGCCAAAAGGATCACTCCCCTGCCATGGGCAACCGAGATACCGGTCGTAATATTCGTGTTGAAAAACAGTTCTTCGACAGCAATTGCTTGGGGGGCGAAGGTGGATATGAGCTCATTGACATCATGGTAAATCAAATCCAGCCGGCTGGATAAACTCGTCCTGGCCGGAGTTGTAATGATTCCGCAATTAACAAGTTCCTGCCGCCCTGCCGAAGATTCTATGACTCCAAATCCGACCGTGGCAATTCCGGGGTCAATACCCAAAACTCTCATATCTGCCTCCCAGTATGCATTGGAATATATTATAGCATAATGCGTCAATAGCTACAATCAGATTTTTTTAGCCCTAAAAAACACCGGGCTCCCATGTGAAGTGGAAGCCCGGTGCTCTATAAGGAGATATAAGAAGTTTTCATATTATGCTCTCGGATGCGCCTTGTTATAGACATCTTTGAGTTGTTTTTTAACCAGCTGGGTCTAGATTTGTTTCGAGC
>JBFWKZ010000045.1:0-15979 GCA_050252415.1 Oscillospiraceae bacterium
TGCTTGTGTCTGTCCTCGGGGATATGGCTCATACCGAGCTTCGATCTCTCTCGGATTCTGGCATTGCTGATGTCCTGCCCCTTCAGGGTTATGGTGCCGGCGCTCTGCCGCTCAAGTCCGGTGAGGGCGTGGGTAAATTCCGTCTGTCCGTTGCCGTCGATACCCGCAAGGCAGACGATTTCACCCGCTCGGACATCGAGGGAAACATTCTTGACGGCACTGTTCTTATGTATCTTCGACGGCACTGTGACGCCGCGGACATCAAGAACCACATCACCCGGTTTCGCAGGCGCTTTTTCGACGGCGAAACTCACCTCCCGGCCGACCATCATGCGCGAGAGCGCCTCTTTCGTCGTATCCTTTATCGCCACGGTTCCGATCCCTCTACCCTTGCGCAGGACGGTACAGCGGTCGGCAACCTCCATAATTTCGGAGAGCTTGTGCGTTATGAAGAGTATGCTTTTCCCCTCTTTGGTAAAGCTTCTCATAATATGCATAAGCTCGCTGATCTCCTGCGGCGTCAAAACGGCGGTGGGCTCGTCAAAAATAAGTATCTCATTCTCGCGGTAGAGCATTTTCAGGATTTCAACCCGCTGCTGCATTCCAACGGAGATATCCTCGATCCGCGCGTCGGGGTCAACCTTAAGCCCATATTTTTCAGAAAGGGCCAGCACCTTTTCCCGCGCCTCCCTTTTCTGCAAAAAGCCAAGTTTTGTCGGCTCCAGGCCAAGAATGATGTTGTCGAGCACTGAAAAAATCTCGACAAGTTTAAAATGCTGATGCACCATCCCAATGCCCAATGCCGTCGCGTCATTGGGATTTTTAATTTTGACGACCTCCCCATTTTTCCGGATGACTCCGGCTTCGGGCTGATACAGGCCAAACAAAACGCTCATCAGCGTCGATTTTCCGGCACCGTTTTCTCCCAGAAGCGCATGTACCTCACCCTTTCTAAGGCGGAGGGTGACATCGTCATTTGCCTTGATGCCGGGAAACTCCTTTGTTATGTTCAGCATCTCAATAACATATTCTTCCATTTCATCACTCCTTCATCCTGCGTCCGATAAACGCTCAATGAATCTGCGTCGATACGTTTTCATTATATAATAAAATGAAAGAATAATAAATCCTCAATTTCATTTTTTTGTTTAAATAACATGACTTTTCCAAGTCCCCTTAAAGATGTTGCAAATGCCTTGAAATTGGCGTAAAATTATGCAGGTAATTTGTTTTTTGAAATGGGAGATTATATGCTTTACGATGCCGGAAAATGTGATGTTGCCGTTATTGGCGCCGGTCACGCCGGAATAGAGGCGGCGCTCGCCTGCGCCCGGTTGGGACTGGATACGGTATGCTTTACCGTGAACCTAGACAGCGTTGGCAATATGCCCTGTAACCCCGCCATCGGCGGTACCGGAAAGGGTCACCTTGTCCGTGAACTGGACGCGCTGGGCGGCGAGATGGCTATCGCCGCCGATCATGCCTGTATACAATACCGAATGCTCAACCTCGGCAAAGGCCCCGCTGTGCACTCGCTTCGCGCCCAGGCTGACCGTCGGCGCTATCAGGAAATTATGAAGCATACGCTTGAAAAGCAGGAGAATCTTCGGGTAAAACAGGCGGAAATTGTAGCTGTCGGCGTCCGTGACGGCCAGGTCTGCTCAGTGACAACTTATACGGGCGCCACATATGCCTGCCGTGCCGTCGTCATCGCCTCCGGTACCTACCTGAGCGGCAGGACAATCGTCGGTGACGTAACCCGCCAGTCCGGGCCGGACGGGCTGGCCGCCGCAGTCGCGCTTGGCGAAAATCTGCTTAAAATCGGTGTCCCGCTGCGCCGCTTCAAAACCGGTACGCCACCAAGGGTAAACGCCCGCACAGTCGATTTTTCCGAGATGGAGGTTCAGCCCGGCGACGATGAAATCATTCCGTTTTCATTCACCACCCGCAATCCGCCGGAAAACAGGGCTGTGTGCTACCTCACCTATACGAATGCCGAGACACACAGAATAATCCGTGAAAATCTTCATCGGTCTCCGCTGTTCTCCGGGGCAATCGAGGGCGTTGGGCCGCGTTATTGCCCGTCTATCGAAGACAAGGTGGTTCGTTTTTCCGACAAACCACGCCACCAGCTTTTTGTCGAACCCATGGGACTCAACACCGAAGAGGTCTATATCCAGGGCTTTTCCTCCTCACTGCCGGAGGATGTACAGATCGAAATGCTGCATACGCTGCCCGGGCTCGAACACGCCGAAATGACGCGCTGCGCCTACGCCATCGAATATGACTGTATCGACCCCACGGAGCTCTACCCAACGCTGGAATTCAAATCCATTGAGGGGCTCTACGGTGCCGGGCAGTTTAACGGCTCCTCGGGCTATGAGGAGGCCGCTGTTCAGGGCTTCGTCGCGGGGGTAAACGCCGCCATGAAGATTTTTGAGCGCGAGCCCATGGTTCTGCGCCGCAGCGACGGCTATATCGGCACTTTAATCGACGACCTCGTGACCAAAGGCACGAACGAGCCCTATCGCATTATGACTTCCCGTTCGGAATACCGTCTGCTGCACCGGCAGGACAATGCCGACATCCGCCTGTCGCACATCGGGCACCGGATTGGCCTGATATCCGATGAGCGATATGCCGCCGTACTGAAGAAATATCGTTGCGTTGACGAGGAGATACAAAGGCTTAAAACAACCTATATTCATCCCGCCGAGGCGCTGTGTTCGAAAATGGAGAAGCTGGGCACCGCGGCGCCGAATACCGGTCTCTCGCTCGCCGCTCTCCTGCGCCGTCCGCAGGTGAGCTATGCGGCCCTTGCGGAGTTTGATGAAAATCGCCCCGACCTGCCGGGCGATGTGACGGAGCAAGTGGAGATATCGCTCAAATACGAGGGCTATATAAAACGCCAGCTAAAGCAGGTGGAAGAATTTTCGCGCATGGAAAACCGTACGCTCCCCCGCGATCTTGACTATGAGGCGATATCCGGCCTGCGGCTTGAGGCCAGGCAAAAGCTGAAGAAAATACGCCCGGAAAATTTTGGCCAGGCCTCCCGCGTCTCCGGCGTATCGCCCGCCGATATTGCAGTGCTCATGGTCTGGGTGGAAAACAGCGGAAAACAACACGAACATTTGAGGTGATAATTTGAACATTCTTGTCTGTCAGCCCGTAACGGAAGAGATGAAAAGCTTCTTTACAGCGCAATTTCCGAATCAGGATTTTGCCTATAGTGAGACACCCACGACGGAGCAGTTTGCGGAAGCGGAAGTTATCTTCGGCTATCCCGAACCCGCCATGATGAAATATGCCAAGAAACTGCGCTTTCTGCAGCTTGCCAGCGCCGGAGCCGAAAAGCACAACTCACCCGACATTGTTCCGCTCAATGTGCCTGTGTGCTGTTCCACAGGTATTTTTGGGCGTGAGATCGGCGAAGTACTGCTGGCCGATCTTCTCGCCCTATATAAGCATCTCCATATTTACCGTGACCGCCAGCGCGCGCATAATTGGGCGTTTTATGACTTTAACCGGCCCGTCTCCGGCAGCCGTGTACTCATTCTTGGGCTGGGCGATATCGGTATGGGTTTTGCAGGGCTTTTAAAACCTTTTGGCTGCACGGTTATCGGCGTGCGGCGCACTGCCGGCAAGTGTCCGGATAACGTCAATGAGGTGTACACCATGGAGGCGCTTGACGGTCTTCTGCCACATGCCGACATCGTCGCCATGTGCCTGCCCGATACGCCCGCCACTCGCGGTATCATGACGCGCGAACGAATCTATAAAATCAAGGAAGGCGCCGTGCTGTTGAACGTCGGCAGAGGAAATGCGCTGGATACCCTGGCTCTCGCCGACGCTGTCCGTGAGGGTCACCTCTCAGGCGCGGCCATAGACGTCGTGGATACCGAACCGCTTCCGCCTGAACATCCCATATGGGATGTTCAGAACATCATCGTAACGCCGCACACCGCAGGACGAAGCTTCAGCCCGTATATCGTCCACCATACCGGCGAGATATTCGTAAAGAATCTCACCGCCTTCCTGGAGGGAAAACCGCTTCTCACACCGGTCGACAGGGCGACGGGTTATATGAAAAGCAGAGGCTAAGATCTATGGAAAAAGTTATACTTGGCCTCTCGGGCGGAGTCGACTCCGCCGTCGCCGCGTCGCTTTTACGTTCCCGCGGCTTTGACGTGCACGGCGTTTATCTCGATATTGGGCTGGGCGGTGATACCGATGCCCGCGTCGTGGCCGGAAGCCTTGGCATTCCGCTGGAGATATGCGATATTCGTGCCGAACTCGACGACAAGGTCTGTACCCGCTTTGCCAGCAGTTATCTGGCGGGCAAAACACCGAATCCCTGCATGTTGTGCAATCCCAATGTAAAATTCCCAACACTTCTGCGTATGGCTGATAAATTGGGCGGGCAATACGTTGCAACCGGGCATTACGCAAGGTGTGAAGACAGTAGGCTTTTCAAGGGCAAGCCATCCAACGATCAAAGTTATATGCTCTCCAGACTGACACCGCAGCAGCTTAAGCGATGCCTCTTCCCGCTCGGCGGTATGGAAAAGGTCCAGGTGCGCGCCCTGGCGGAAAAGCTGGATCTTCCCGTTGCCCATAAGCCGGACAGCATGGAAATCTGTTTTATACCGGATGGGGACTACGCCGCATTTATCGCCTCTCGCGGCGAGGTGCCGCCGGAGGGTAATTTTGTGGATGAGCGCGGACAGGTTCTGGGCCGCCATCGGGGCATACACCACTATACGCTCGGTCAGCGCAAACGGCTGGGTATCGCACTCGGGAAGCGCATATTTGTCTCCGCCATCGATTCGTTAAACAACACCGTCACCCTCTCGGACGATGACGTTCTGTCGGTAAACAGAGCGGAGGCAGAAGAGGCAAACTGGCTGATATCGCCGCCAGACGGCGGATTTGACGCCGACGTGCGCGTGCGCCACTCCAAACTGAGTTACCCTGCACACATCACGCCGTTGGGCACCGGATTCACAATAGAATTTTCAGCCCCCGTCCGAGCACCCACGCCCGGACAGGCAGCGGTTGGCTACATCGGCGATGAAGTCGTCTGTTCCGGTTGGATAATATAGATAAGGCCCTCTCAAGCCCAGGCTTGAGAGGGTTTTTTCGATAAGGAATAGCCATGCAGGACGCTTGCCGCTTTCCTGCATGAGAAGTGTCATATTTCCCATTGGGCGTGCCCCATGGGGGCCCAAGTATTTTTATTTGCGACGGGCGGAGTGAATCCGCCCTGCAACAATCCTTCGCTTTGCTACAGATTGGCGCCGCACTTGCGGCGAGTGTACACGCCCCCGGAAATGACGAATTTTACTTTATTTCCGTCGTGCGCGACGGAAACTCTGCGAGGCCTTATATGGCCAAATAGTATACAGACAAGGCCCTCTTAAGTCCACGCTTGAGAGGGCCTTGTCTGTATAGGAAGAAGTTTATAGGGATAGCTGGGTTACTTTACCTTCAGCAATGGGTCGACCAGCTTGAGAACGCGGTCCAGCTCTTCCTTTGCGCTCTCGTCAAGCTCCGGCCAATTGGCAGGCCGGCATGCCGGATTGATATCGAGCCCACGCTTTGTGAGTATGTATTTATAACAGCCGAGGCCATAGGTACCGCCATAAATAAAGGCCGGGAGACATCTCGCGTGTACCGCCATCGCCTCATCGATATTCCCCGCCTCAAGCAGGTCCCAAATGGCGACGGCGAGATCGGTAAACTGGGCGGGAGGCAGCGTGCCGCAGGCGCCCCGGAGATACTCTGCAACGAAGTTGCGCGCGCCATTGCCCGCCATAACGCCCTTCAAACGGCAGTCCGGAGTGTTTTCCATATATGCGCTCAACTCGGAGATCATATAAAGACTGCGCTGGGTCTCCTCCTTGATATAGCAGACATTCTCCATATTATTGACCATTTTGAGCATATAATCCACCGTCATAGGCGTACCGAGCGGCGGGAAAAGGTCCTGAATAAAGATCGGAATCTTTACGGCGTCGTTTATCTGCTGATAGTAATCATATAGCTCAGTCATGTTGACCTTGACGATATGGGGCGGCGCGGCAATGACCGCATCGGCACCCACGGCATTCGCATGCCGTGAAAGATCAACCGCCTCGGCAACATAGCCCGCGGAAACACCGGCGACAACGGGTACGGCGCCGTCGACCTCCTTGACCGTCGCCTCTAAGACCGCCTTACGTTCCTCCGGATTTAATAAAAAATACTCCGAGGCCCAAACAGGCATAACAATGCCATGTGCGCCGCAGTCGAGGCAAAAGCGTACGGCGCGTCTGGTGGCCTCGCAGTCCACCGTCAGGTCGTCATGGTATACAACGGGCGGAATAGCATAGATTCCTCTCATTTGCTTTGTCATAATATGGCTCCTTTAGTTAGAAAAGTTTCAGTTTGCCTTCATTATCGAACGTGACATCGCTATAATCGCCGATAACCTCTATCTGATCCTGCTTGGCTGCCGCTACAGCCGCACGGGACATATAGACCTCGTCAAGATACTTGGTGCTGCGTATGATAACGAGCTTTGCATCGTCGGGATTCGGCTTCCCGCTGGTTCGTATGCAGCCGCGTATGACCAACTCCTCGGTATCAACGGTCAGCGGTATCCGTGCAAGTTTCACATTACAGCCTGTCGTACAGTTGACATACATCGCCTGCTCATCAATTGAGTCGCGCAGTTTTTGCGGAATAAAGTCGCAAAGGCCAATGCCCGAGGCATTGCCTTCAGACGATTCGGTGAGGCGCAAGACGCCAAAGGCATGGACGGTCGGCCCCGGATTCGGCAGGTTGTTGGTAGGCCGCCCCACAACGGCGGGGTCGACGCCGTTTCCGCTGATCTCTTTGCCAAACTCGGTAACGACCAGCGCATCGATCTCATCAAGTAGGATGACGGGAACCATTGCGGTTGCGCGCGCCAGTATCGCGGGCTCTCTTTCAAAAATCTCTTCTTTTTTCAGAACATAAATATCGGCAAGGCCATTGTACCCATTTTCTATGGTGGCGACGCCGGCAACGATTTTCAGCTTTTCAATGCCGACCTTGCCAACTCTGATGATATTTTCCGGCAGATTGTCGACGCCAAGGCGGTGGGTAAACTCCGCTCCCTTGTGCTTAGCTAGCCCTATCGCCATCATTTTGACCAGTCCGCTCTGATGCGGTCCCCTTATGGAGGTGTGGGTCTTGACACGGTTAAAAAGGATGATGCCGTCCGCCTCATAAGCATTTTTGTCGATATAGACCGGCAATCCCAGCTCTGTTTCACCAATCTGAACCGTTTCCATGGATGAAATTATCGGCGCGCCGACAGCGTCTTCCGTAATACCAAGATGGGTAAGAATATTGCGCTGTCCCTCTGCGGTTGCGCCGCCGTGGCTGCCCATGGCGGGAACGATGAAAGGCTCTCCTCCCTTTGATTTTACAAAGTCAACAATCGTCTTCATCAAGTTCGGATAACCGACTATGCCGCGGCTGCCACCGGTTATAGCGATACGGTCGCCGGACTTAATCGCTATATTCTTCGCCTGCAGGCGCCGCATGAGCACTTCCGGGTAGTTTTCCAAAATCGTGTCGTCAAATTTCTGCCGGACCTTTACTACCTGCGGTATGTTGATACCCGAGAGCATGTCATTGAGTTTCGACATTTTTCGACCTTCTTTCGCGCTATGATAAGGTTCTGTCTCGCGGAAGAGACGGAGCCCACAAAAGTTTTACAGTTTGGGCTGATAGGCAGACCTTGCCTTGGCCATCTCACACTTCCACGCTTGAAGGTCGCCCACGTCAATCTCCCTGCCCTCGGCAAGCGCGGCGCGGGTATGCTTCAGAACAGGCAGCTCGGCATCGATCATCGCCCGGCAGGCCTCAGCCAGCTTTGGCAGGCACTCCTCTGGAATGACAACAATTCCCTGGCTGTCACAAAACAGCAGCTCGCCGGGCTTAACCTCAACGCCGAAGAGCGTCACCGGGCAGGCATAATCGGTCAGGTGGATGTATCCATGGGAAACCGCAACGCAGCTGGCATAATAACGGAACCCGAGTTCCTTTGCCTCCTTGACGTCGCGGACACCGCCGTTTGTAACGGTGCCAACGCAGCCGAGACACATATGGATCTGGGCGTTGACCTCGCCCCAAAGGGCGGCGCAGAGCTCGTCGTCAATATCTTCCAGGACGGAAATACTTGGCTTACCAATATCCTGGACGTGGTGATAGTAGCCCGCCATCGAGATGGGGTTCTCCGCCTGATATCGGGTGGAGAATTTTCCGGTAGCGGCATAGCCGATGATGGGCTCGTCATACGGGATGATCTCATGGATCTGCGGCGGCAGGAAACCGGCGCTTCTCGGGCGCAAATTGAAGCACTCAATGGCGTTACAAATCGTAGGTGAATCAAATTGTTTTAGTTCACTAATCTGTTCTTTGGTAATCATACTTTTCCCTCCACATGTTATAAAAGTTTGTTAACCGGCCAGGTCGGCGCATGGCCGATAAGCACCTCGTGGACGCCCTGGGCGGCATGAATACCCATTCGGTCGTTTGCCTCTTTTGTCGCACCGGCGAGATGCGGAGAGCAGGCAACGTTCAGCATGGTGAGGAGCGGATTGTCGTTGGCGGGGGGCTCGACCTCGAAAACGTCGAGTCCGGCGCCTGCGATGGTTTTATTGCGCAGCGCCTCGATGAGCGCTTTTTCATTTACAATCGAACCGCGGGCACAGTTAATAAAATATGCGGTGGGTTTCATCATCTCGAACTCCGCCCTACCTATGCTGTGATAAGTCTCTTTCATGGCCGGCAGGTGCAGAGAGATGAAATCGGCATTTTTGAAAACTTCGTCTCGGTTCATCATGGTTACGCCTTCCGGAGCCTTCTCCTGCGGTACAAAGGGATCATAGGCAATAATTTTCGCTTCGAATCCGGAAGCCATCTGGACAAGTTTTCTGCCAATACGGCCGAGCCCCAGAATTCCTATGGTCTTGCCCTGGAGCTCATATCCACTGTGCGTGTTGCGCGCGTTGAAGTAGTGCTGTTCGCCGCGGAACAGTTCATTCACTTCAGTGACATTTTTTGCGCACGACATGATCATCATCCAGGTGTGCTCGGCGACGGAAACATAGTTGGATAAGGGTGCATTCGTAACCTGCACCCCATGTCTCGTACAGGCATTGACATCAATGTTGTCAACGCCGACACCGTAACGCCCGATTACCTTGAGTTTCGGCGCTTTCGCGAGATCTTCCTCGCCGATAAGGGGAATGGCGCGGGCAATAATACCGTCACAAACTGCCAGAGCTTTAGGATCGCAGACCTTATCGTTCCCCTCGATAAGGTCATAGCCACGTTCAATGAGATACTGCTTTGCAGACTCTCCGCTGTACTGGGGTATGTATATTGTTGCCATATTAAAATTACCTCTTTTCGCTGTAATCTTTGCAAATTTAATCCGCCTTTGTTTCCGTTCTTTTTTTTGAAATGCCCTTATAACTCTTATAAGCGACAAGCACAAAAGAGATTCCAAGAAATACCATAGCTATGGGTGCTTGAAGATATGCCGCTATTACGCTGTCCGAAGCGTACTGTATGCTGCGTATCAGGTTTTGTTCCACGACCTCGCCCAAAAGAAAGCCGAGGATAAACGGTGAAACAGGAAAATGAAAGCGCGTCAGCAGAAAACCCACGACACCGAAAATCAGGGAGGCCCAAACGTCGAAGATACGGCTGTTGACCCCAAAGGTCCCCACGCAGCACAATGACATCACAACAGGCAACAGATAATATTTTGGAACTCTTAACACGTTTACGAACATACGGATACCGAAAAATTCAATGCCGAACATCATGATTGTTGAAATAATCAGGGCAAAAAATATGCCATAAACGAGAGTGCCGCTGTTTGTGAAAAGAAGCGGTCCGGGATTTATTCCCTTCATGACAAGTCCGCCCAGAAGTATCGCCGTAACGGCATCCCCGGGAATTCCCAACGTGAGCAGCGGAATAAGGGCTCCGCCTATCGAGGCATTATTGGCGGCCTCGGATGCCACGACACCGTCGATGATTCCGGTACCGAATTTTTCAGGATACTTGCTCTGTTGCTTCGCTACGCTGTAAGAAACAATATTGGAGGTTCCGCCGCCGATTCCCGGGAGGATACCAATGCCAATGCCGATGAGCGCGGATCTAAGGCAGTTCCATGCCTGGCTTTTTGCCTCAGCAATGGAAAATCCGAAGCCCTTTATCTTATAATCCATAATCTGCATGTCGTCACCGGAGACCGGCGTCTGCATCGAATATGTAAAAACCTCCGCCACTGCAAACAGGCCGATGAGTACCGGCAAGGTGTTAAAGCCAAGGTTAAGCTCCTGGAAACCGAAAGTAAAGCGCAATGTCCCGCCCGTCGGCGCGATTCCGAAAAGGGAGACCAGCACACCCAATACCGCCGCCGTGATCCCTTTGAGTATGGAGTCTGAAATGAGACTCGAAATCATGGTCAGCGCAAAGATGCTGACGGCAAAATATTCGTATGGTCCAAATTTGAGTGCCAGCCGCGCCAAAGTCGGCGCAATAAAAATCAGCGCGACAATGGAAAGGATCGTACCGCACACACTTGCGCAAATCCCTACGCCGAGCGCTTTTCCCGCTTCACCGTTTTTTGCCATCGGCGCACCGTCGAAGCAGGTGGCAACGGATGCCGGGGTTCCCGGAATATTGATAAGTATCGCGGCAATAAGACCACCGGAAATACCGCCGACATACAGCGAGATGAGAAACGCTATCCCGACTTCTGTAGACATTTTATAGGTCAGCGGCAGGCAGAGAGCGACCGCCATGGTAGAGGTCAGGCCCGGAACACTGCCGAAAGCGATTCCAACAACGATTCCGACCAGCATAAGCAGCAGGCAGGTTGGGGTCGTTACGGATTGCAGAGCGTCAAGTATCATACGTTTTGCCCCCTCAGCCTAATATTCCGGCCGGAAGCATCAGCTTCAGGCCATGGACAAACAGGATATAGGTGATTACCGATACGGATACGGCAATGAAAACGAGCAGCACCGGACGCCGTTTGTCCTTGGGCGTGACAAACCACGACTGCGCTATGATATACAGCGTTGTCATGATAACAAAGCCGACGGACTTGAGGAAAAATATGTAGCAGAAGAACAGTCCGAAGGCGATTAGAAAACGTATCGCCTCAGTCTTACTGACAGCGTGCGTTTTTTGTACCGAACCGTCTCTCTTAATAATGGCTGCGATTATGAAGCACACACCAAGAACGGCCAGCATACCGGACACGATCTTCGGCATGAAATCCGCACCCTTGGTGAGCTCATTTCCGCTTGGGAGGGTCAAACTGGAAATAAAAAGAATGAGCCCTATCACAAAGATTACAAGTCCTACCGCAGCGTCTTCCCAATTTATTTTTTGTTTCATCGGCCGGCTCCTTCCTGATACAAGAATCAAACATACTTAGCATACATCAAATGGCCCGCGTCACAGGCCCTGGACGGGGCCTGTGACGTAAGTACGGTTTTCTCAGGCATTGAAATCAAGGGTGGAGAGCTTATCATAAGCTTCTTTCATAATCTTCATCCCATCTTCGCTGTTGTAATAGCAGGGCACCTGCAGATAGGCTTTATAGATCGCATCCTGATATTCGGTATCATTCAAAATGATATCCTCTAACAGCCCATCGAGCTTATCAATAATCGCCTGGTCGGTACCTTTGGGGAACATCATGGTGTAATAGAAGGGCAGGCCCAGATCATAACCCTGCTCAGCTCCAGGAAGGACACCGTATTGATCGCGCAAAGCTTCAGAAACAGTATCGTTATCCGTGCAGAGCGCTACCAGTTCCCCGGTTTTGAGATAGTCGGCAATGGTGTTGATCGGGTTGACAATGATGTCAACATGGCCGCCGAGAAGCGCGCTGATACGCTCAGTGGAAGCTCCCGCATCAACCATTTTGACGTCAACACCTATTTTACGGAGCATAAGAGCGGTTGCATGGGTGGTGGCACCGGTATTGGCCGCGATCTTGAGCTCTCCGGGATGCGCCTGAGTATACGCGATGAGTTCATCCAAGGTGTTTATACCTAAGCTGGCTTTCATCGTGATGATATTTCCGGCACTGCGGCCGACGATGGCTGCAAATTCAACATCATCGTAGGTATAGCTTGAGGCTCCGGTGAGCTGATTGACGATAAAGCCGGTATGGTGGAAAAGGATCGTATAACCGTCGGGGTCGGAGCTCAGCGCCTCAAGAGCGCCGGTGGCGCCGCCGTTTCCGCTGATATTGGTGACAATAAACGTACCGCCGGTCTTCTGAGCGAGTTTATCGGCAAGCGTACGGGCATTCATATCGGTATCGCCGCCGGCTCCATAAGGCACGATGATGTTAACGGTCTTTTCGGGCCAATTTACAGAGGGTGTCGCAGACTCGGGCGCAGTGCTTTCTGTATTGCTGCTTTCAGGGGCAGTGCTTTCAGGCGCGCTACTGGGTTCGCTGTTGCTTCCGCATCCGGCAAACAACGTAAGTACAAGTGTAAGCGCGATGACCAGAGACAGAATCTTGCCAGTTCTTTTCATACTAATTTATCCTCCTGTAAAATTTATTATTAACGGCGTCATTGCCGTTAATCACAAATAAGTATTGGCCTATTCAACTGTCATTGTACACTTTCGATAAACTCTTTATGGCAAAAATTATATCGTTATACGTGCTCATTTCCAATCATCCTCGAACTATTTTAAAGGCTGTTTTTTATGCTAATAATCCATATCGTTTTGATAATGATCTATCAATTGACAATTTTGTTAAATTACTATAGAATAATGTTAAATATATTAAACATATCCAGTAAAAATACTGAGAGGTCATTGATAACTATGTCCATAACACGGCTGAACGCAAAAAAAATCGTGGATAGTTTCCGTGAAAAAATTGAATATGGCCTGAGCATCACCGATGCCAGCGGCATTATACTGGCAAGTACGGATTCAGCGAGGCTCGAGACCTTTCATGAACTTGCGTATACGTTAATACTCTCAAAAAAGCAAAACCCGATAAAGGTTACTCAGAGTTCAGATTATCTTGGCGCCAGAACCGGCGTATGCATGGTGCTTCACTGTGAGGGCGAGATAGCCGGCGCTTTTGCCCTATCCGGTGAGCCGGATAAACTCTTTCCGCTGGTCAAGCTGATGCAAATTGCCATAGAGAACGCACTCAAATATGAAATACGCGAGCAGTATGCCTCCAAGGGCCGAGATTTCCGGGAAAACTTTCTCTCGTTACTGATATACAATTCCCATTCGCACGAGGCAGATCTGGAATTTTGGGCCGAACAGCTTCATTTTGACCCATATCTCGTCCGTGTCCCTATTCTATTTTCTTTTGACGACGACGAGGGACAGTCGGCGCTGCTCAGCGTGCTCAAAACTTCATTGCCTAAACAAGACATTCTCGCCAGGACAAGGGACGGACAGTTATTAATCTTTAAGGCATTAAGCCCCTCGGTGGGCAGTCTGCTGGGCACCTATACCGATATTGTCAGAAATCAATATGCCCAGGTGTGCAATCTTTTCCCGCTTGGCGACACTATGCCGTCGTGTTATGTCGGCAGTTTTCAGGAGCAGCTGTCCGCCTACGCGGAGAGCTGCCAGCACTGCTTTTGGCTGCGGCGCCGTCATCCGGATGCCGGTGGACTCGTCTTTTTCTATGATCATATTGAGGAATATCTCTATGCGCAGATACCGGCGTCCGAAATTTACCACATTTTCAGCGCTATCTCGCATCAATTCGACCCCACGCTGTCCAAAAGCTTTGGGCTCATTATCGACACGCTTGACAAAAATAACTATAATCTGGTGTCCAGCAGTAAGGCGCTGTTTATGCACAGAAATACTTTGGCGGCGGCACTGGAAAAAATAAAGGAATATACCGATATGCAGCCAATGCGTAATTCATCACATAGAAAATTTTTGCACTTGCTCTCCTATTACCTGGAACACGTCGAGGGCAGCAAAGTCACAGCAACGGGTGGGAGATGAGGTAACGCAGATGGGAAAAATCGTATTTTTCAACACCAGCGACAATATACAAGAAGTTGTCGCAAAGTTTTTTGACACACTTAAAGAGCGCGACAGCGTCAAAATGGTCCGCGCCGGCCTTGACAACGCCGTATATATCGCGCGGGGGCTGAATCCACGTGATATCGACGTGATCGTTGCGCGCGGCAATACCGCCATCGCCCTCTCAAAAGCGCGGCTTCCCTTTCCGGTAATACCAATACTCGTGGGCACGAAGGAGATCGCCGAGGCGTTCCAGGAAGCGCTGAAGCTGACAGGCAAGGATAAGCCGCTCATCGGCGTCTCCGGCTTTGAACAAAGCATCAGCAATATCAAAGCCCTTCTAAATCTCAGTGGGATAGAGATACGTTTTTATCCCATCGAATCCATGGAGGATATCTGCACCTGTGCCATAAACGCATTGCGCGACAAAGTGGATGTCATGATCAGCGGCACGTTATGTACCCGGGAATGCCTCGCTCAAGGCGTACCCGCCGTTGAGATGAAAACGTCAATGGACTCTGTCCGTCTGGCCTATAATCAGGCGCTGGAGTTTCAAAAATCCGCTATGCGACAGCGCGCCTTTTCAGAACAGGCATATATGCTCTCATGCTATACCCGCGAAATACTCATCGCCATAGACGAAAACGGAGACATGATCGGCGGGAACGAACAGGCCGCTTTATTTTTAAATCTCCCGGCCACAGCTATGAAGGGTATCCCCCTTTTTTCACGCTATCCCTTCGACGCCATCAGTACTGAGCAGATAAGCAGTCTGGCTTTGAACAGATCCTCTGCCATCGTGACCCACAATCATAAACGCTATGCCCTTTCCGTCACCTCTACATCTCTCCTAAACGGCAAAGAGAGCCATATTCTTAGACTGCAGTCCGTCTCCAGTATACAAAGAAACGAACAAGCAGTACGTCGAGCGTTGTCGGCACCCTCGCCTGTTCCCATGTTTTCGCTGGAGGAACTGAAAAAAAACGGCCTGTTTACAGATGAGACGATAACAAGGATATTGACACGCGTCCCGCTTTCATCCCCTCTGCTTCTCTCCGCCGAACCCGGATGCGGCGCTGAGCTTTTGGCGCGAGGCATTCATGCCGCCGGTCAAAGACGCGACATGCCCTTTGCCGACTATGACTGCGATGAGCTTGCCTGCGATATGAATTCCGAGGAGCTTGAGTCCAGAGCAGCCGATCTTTTCGAATCTGCTCACGGCGGAACGCTGTTCCTGTCCGAAGTTGATAAACTTTCATTGCGCGCTCAACTCATTTTGCTCTCAATCCTGCGCTCCGGTCGAATCTCCGGACGTCCCGGCACCGCGCCCCTGCCGGTGGACGTACGGGTCATTGCGTCGTGCAGTCCTTCGATCTACTCACGTGTATCTGCAGGCGAGTTCAAGGCGGAGCTCTATTATCTGCTGTCACAAAACACCGTTCTCCTGCCGCCGCTTTGCGCACATAAAGAGGATACTCCAAAGATCTTTTTGTTTTTTCTCTCATTAAGTTTCGGAAAGCCCCTATCCTCCTCTCCCATCACACGAGAGGCTTCTGACATATTGAAAGCCTATCCGTGGCATGGCAATCTGATCCAACTCTATAGCTTCTGCCGCAGCGTGACGGAGCTGAGCACCCCCCCGCAGCTAACCGCCGCCTTTCTCCGTCGAAGGCTGTGTCAGTTCTTCGTTCTTGAAAACGGCAGTCTGCTCTCGGCACAAAGCGAAAGCGCCGCCTCTGAGGATAACTCACCATATATTGTTGTGAAAAACACCATGATCTCCCGCGAAAAACTTCTCACCGTCATGAGCAAAAACGGTGGCAGTAAATCGAAAACCGCCGAATCGCTCGGCATAAGCCGTACAAGTCTTTGGAAAGCCCTTAAAGAA
>JBFWKZ010000046.1:0-15974 GCA_050252415.1 Oscillospiraceae bacterium
CTTGTCGGAATGGCCGGATATGAAAAGAAATCCCCTCAAATGCTCTCCGGCGGGCAAAAACAGCGCATTGCAATTGCCGGCGTTCTGGCGGTCGACCCGGATATCATCATTTTCGACGAGGCCACGGCCATGCTCGATCCCGAAGGGCGTCAAGAGGTACTGGCAACTATACGCAGACTGCATGACGAGGCCCATAAAACGATCATCATGATTTCCCATTACATTGAAGAAGCGGTCTTCTCCGATCGCGTTGTTTTGATCCATGACGGCCGAATTCTTGCCGATGGCCCCCCGCTTGAGATGCTGACCGACCTTAAATTGCTGCGGCGTACCGGATTGAAACCGCCCCTGGCCGTCAGGGCCTATTATGATCTAAAAGCCGCCGGAGTCTGCCTTCCGGCGTGTCCACTCACAAACAAGGAGCTAATTGAAGCGCTATGCCGATCACATTAGATAACGTGTCCTACATCTATGCGCCCGGCACACCTTTTGAAGCCGCCGCGCTGCATGGCCTCTCTTTGACAATTGAAGACGGCGAATATGTGGGCATCATGGGGCAGACCGGCTGTGGAAAATCAACGCTGATCCAACTGCTTGCCGGCCTGTTGCCGCCCGCTTCCGGCCGGATATTGCTGGATGGGCTGGATATCAACGGACGCGGCTATAACCGCGATACGCTCAGGAGAAGCGTTGGTATCGTCTTTCAGTACCCCGAATATCAGCTCTTTGAAACGACGGTTGAAAAAGACGTCGCCTTTGGCTTGCGGCATTCCGGCCTGTCCAAAGAGGAAATCGCGCGAAATGTCCGCTGGGCAATCGAGACGGTCGGGTTCAATTTTGAGGCGGTTCGCGCGCTGTCGCCGCTCAGCTTGTCCGGCGGCGAGAAACGCCGGATCGCCATTGCGGGCGTACTTGCAGTTAAACCACGGATTTTGATTTTGGATGAGCCGATTGCGGGACTTGACCCTCTCGGCCGCGAGGCCTTTCTGGCGCTGACAAAAGACTTGAACCATGCCGGTACGACGATCATTATGGTCTCGCACAATGCGGACGCCCTGTCTGAAACCGCAGGACGTATTCTCGTTTTGGAGGCTGGAAGACTCATTATGGACGGTCCGGCCAAAGCAATATTCAGGGATGCGGAAATGCTTTTTAAAAGGGGGATCGGCATCAGCCAGTCGAGAGAAATCGCCTATCTGCTGAACAAATGTGGATACGACGTCCCTCAGGACATTATCCGCTATGAAGAACTGCTGCCATATTTGGTCGCTGTCGGAAAGGGGAGAGGCCTGTGAACCATCTTCCAACCGGTATGTTTCTGCCGGGAAAATCGGTCATACACCGTTTAGACGCACGCGTTAAATTTCTGGCGCTTATCCTCTTACTCATCGCTGTAGTGTGTACCGACTCCCTCATCGGCTATGGCGTCATGGTGTTCTTGACGGTGGCTGTCATTCTTGTATCCGGGATAGCCTTCCGGACGGCGCTGAGCGCTGTGAACCGGCTTTATTGGTTTTTCATCATAATATTGCTCATGAATATCTGCTTTTTCAGTCCTGACGGGGCATGGTTTTCCCTGTGGATTTTCAGCCCGTCGCCCGCCGGCCTTATGCAGGGCTTTAACGTTGTTTTCCGCATCTTTCTTGTGCTTGTCATCAGCAATGTCCTGACGAGCACAACGGCGCCTATGGAAATCACCGGAGCGCTTGAGAGCCTCATTTCACCGCTGAAATGGATTGGCGTTCCAACAGGACAGGTCGCCATGATCCTCTCGGTCGCGATCCAGTTTATTCCCACGCTGTTTGAGGAGACGGATATGATACGTAAGGCTCAGACGGCGCGGGGCGCGAGATTTGACAGCAGAAAGCTGAGGGAAAAGGCCGGTGCGGTCATGCCGCTGGCCGTACCTATTTTCCTGGCGGCCTTCAAGCGTGCGGACGAGCTCTCCACAGCCATGGAGGCCAGAGGCTACCGAGGCGCGGCTAAGTGCAGGGCCAAAAAACAGGCGGACCGCCTCCGGCTGCCGGACTACTGCTCACTGCTCCTCGTGATTTTAGTGTGTGTTCTGCAAATCGATATTTTGTAAGCTTAACCGCGTCCTGCATGGCAGGTATAGCGTGTATATTTGAATGATATAGGGAGGAAAAATTTTATGGATCGTATGTCTGCTGTAAAAAAATCAATTATCACCGCTGTCTGTCTGGCCCTTTGCGTCGTCCTGCCCCAGGCGTTTCACGCCATTCCCAATGCAGGATCGGTCTATTTGCCGATGCATATTCCGGTCATCCTCAGCGGCCTGATCTGCGGTTGGCCTTACGGCCTGTTATGCGGGCTTGCCGGTCCCGCACTGTCGACATTGTTTACCGGTATGCCTCCGGTCGCCTATCTGCCCGCGATGCTCGTGGAGTGTGTGGTCTATGGCTTTATCTGCGGGATCATGATGCAAGTTATCCGTACGAAGAACCTCTATGCCGATTTGTACATAAGCCTGGTTGCGGCTATGCTGACCGGCCGCGTCATAGCCGGAATTGTCAAGGCCCTTATTTTTGCGGCCGGTAATTATTCCATGGCTGCCTGGACAACCGGCTACTTTGTCACCGGTCTGCCCGGCATCATCATTCAGCTCATCCTGATCCCGAGCGTTGTCTTTGCCCTGATGAAAGCTCATCTGATTCCCATGCGTTACCCAAGAGCAGAAAAGCATGCTTAAGGCATTTCCCGGGGAAATAATCGATGACGCATGCACCCGGACCATGCGGCCAAACCGCTTCGCGGCCGGATGGGTGTGCCCGCCGGTCCCATTTGATACATTTTAGGAGACGCTTATGATTAAACAGGATGTTATAGAATTCTTCGATCGTCTTGCACCGGATTGGGACGCAGAAATGATACGCGACGACGAAATTATCAGAACCATTCTTGATAACGCGGGCGTTAAAGAGGGGGTTTCCGTTTTGGATGTCGCCTGTGGGACAGGGGTGCTGATTCCCGATTATCAGAAATGTGGCGTTTCCATGGTGACCGGAGTGGACATCTCACCAAATATGATCGCGATTGCGCGAGAGAAGTTCCCGCAGCCCAATGTCCGTTTCCTGTGTTCCGACATTGAAGAGGCTGCCTTTGAAACGCCGTTTGACTGTATTGTTGTCTATAATGCGTTCCCGCATTTCCCAGATCCCGCGAAGCTGATAGGGGTGCTGGCACATGACCTGCGGACAGGCGGCACGCTGACCGTTGCGCATGGTATGAGCCGTGCCAAAATCGATCATCGCCATGAAGGCAGCGCGAGGAAAGTATCCGCCGGCCTTATGCATGAAGATGCGCTTGAAATGCTTTTTAAGCCATATTTCGATGTGACCGTGAAGATATCCGACGACAGAATGTACCAGGTCGTTGGGGTCAAACGATAGATTGCAGCGGCAAGGCGGCGTTCAGTATGGGCAGCAGCGCATAAGGATGTTTTCAAGGGCGGTAGACATGATGATTTTTCATAGTTGCCGCCTTTCGCTTTTGAGGGTTCGGGACACTTCCCGACAAGATTGTCATACAATGACGTATCTTGCCACAGCCATGCTATAGTTGTGAGAGTTGGTCATCGCTGTTATAATAGAAATAGGGTAGATTATCTATATAACAAAACGGAGGCATGCCATGAAAAAAGGCGAAAAACTATATAACATGATATTCCCTGTATGGTTGCTATGGCTAATTCCTATTACTTGGATTGTAGTACTGCCTGCCAATTTTTTATTAGATTTAGCCGTTATTTTAAGTACAATGAAATATTTGAAAATAACTGAAATAAAGCAAAAATCAAAATCCGTTATTTTCAAAACATGGATATTGGGGTTTATAGCAGATTTTATCGGTACATTTTTCATGCTGTCAGTTAGCCTAATTGACAGTAAATTAAGCCTTGATACAGCTTTCGGCAAATGGTGGTATTATAATATGAACGCTGTGACCTATTCACCGCTCGATAACATTTACTCAATTTTATGGACAGCTATTTGTGTTGTAATTACCGCATTATTCATTTATCTACTCAACTATAAAATATGTTTTAAAAAGTTGGAAATAGAAGATGCCTTAAAAAAGAAGCTAGCACTGTCTTTGGCAATTTTTACGGCACCATATTTGTTCTTTTTACCGACATCATTGTTTTTCTAAAAAAATAAGCATAACATGAAATGAGGGCATCACCGTGGATAAAAAGGTGACGCCCTAAAAACATCCTTATAGGAGTGACACAATGAGCGCCGCCTTTTTTAAATAGAATTGAAATATTGCCGGATACGGCGCATCTTTATCAAGCTATAGGTTTTTACCACATGGGAAAGGAGTATGCCGCCTTTACCAAAAAGCTTCAAAAAAGGTATTGAGTATGTTATAATCGGACTATAATTCAGTTATGCCGCTTACTGTTCGTATGATCGACTGCGTTTTGGAGGTTTGAGACATGACGACTTTTATGAAATCGATTTCGCAGATTTTCAAAGGCGCCGCAAAAGCGTTTCGCACATTCCCGGCCGCTATCGCGTGCGCGGTAGGGTTCGCACTTGTGACTATGGTTCGGATTCAGCTGGATTGGCCGCAGCAGGAGCCCTATAATTTTTTGTTCAACTGCCTGCACTGGGCGTTTGCACTTGGGGCGTTGTTCAGCTTGGCCGCGATAACAGCCGCTCAAAGCCGGATCAATTCAAAAAGAGCCTTTGGGGCGGCAAATCTCTTGGGCGTTTTGGCCGCCGGTCTGACCTTTTTGACGCTCTACTGGTTCGGTGGGGACGATTCAACGCGCTATGCCGTTATTACGGCCCTTTCAAGGGTTCGTGTCGGTGTGGTTATGCTCATCAGCACGCTTGCCTTTATCACGTTTGCCGGCTATCCCAAAGAACGCTCGGATTTTTCCAGGTCGTTTTTTATGTTCCATAAGGCATTTTTCATCGCGCTGCTCTATGGCCTCGCTCTTATGGCCGGGATATCGGGCGTGGCCGGGGCTGTACAAGCCTTACTGTATAATGCCATGAGCAGCAAGGTTTATATGTATATCGGTACATTGAGCGGATTTGCAGCATTTACGATTTTTGTCGGTTATTTTCCCGACTTTCGTAAGGGAACGGCTGATGGGCGGCGTGAAATTGCGCAAACGCAGCCACGCTTCATTGAAGTGCTGCTCGGCTATATTGTAATACCCATCATGCTGGCCTTGACCGTCGTTTTGCTCATCTGGGCGGGTAAAACGATAATAGGCGGCATGGAGGCGTCTTTTACCATGCTGTACCGGATAGCCGCGACCTATGCCCTCGGCGGCATTTGGCTGCATGTGATGGTGACGCATTACAAAAGCGGTCTGGCAAAATTTTATCGCAGCGTTTATCCAATTGCCGCGCTGGCCATATTGGCTTTCGAAGCCTGGGCGCTTTTTATCCGACTAGGGCAATCGGGACTAAAGACGACCGAATATTATTTTGCCTTATTATGGGTGCTTGCCGTGGCCTCGGCGGTTTTACTGCTGTTCCTGAGAGCCAGGGCGCAGCTTCCCATCGTCATATTGGTTTGCGCGCTTGGAATCTTTTCGGTCTTGCCCGCGGTCGGCTATCATGTCCTGCCCGTTACCGCACAGGTGAACAGACTGGAAAAGCTGCTGACCAGTCAGGGTATGCTGGCAGACGATGAAATTATTCCCGCTTCAAGCGAGCCCGAGCGAGACGTGCGCGAATCCATTACGGACGCCGTGGATTTTCTTGCCTATTCGAGTGATGATGCCAAGCTTCCGGCTTGGATGGACAGAGACCTTGGGCAAAGCGATGTCTTTAAAGACCGTCTTGGGTTCGAAAAATCCTGGTCTGAGACTAATCCTGATTATCCAAACGGTTCCGATACGTATTTATCCACGTCACTGTATCTTCCCGATGGCGCCGTCGCTATCGACGGTTATGGTTGGGTAGTGTACCCCCAGAACAGCTATAAGGATACCGGTGGACAAAGCACAGTCACAGGCGATAACGGCACGTATACGATCGCATGGACGACAGACGCGGCGACGGGGATCCCAAATTTGAAAATATCGCTTGATGGGCGCGTGATCTTGGAACAAGATATGAACGACTATATCGACATGATCGCCGAAAAATACCCTCCGGGTCAAAATCAAAGTAATACGGCGGCGCTGGACGATATGTGTTTAAAATTTGAAACGCCGGAAGCCAATGTGCTTTTAGTATTCAGCAACATCGAGATAAGCTTGAATGCCCGTGAAGATGATATCAGTTATTGGCTCAATCTCAATGCCTTATACCTTGGTGAGGAATAATTGCCTTTTAAAGCGGGCAAAAGGGCGCTGCAATATTGCAGCGCCCTTTATCTATTGGACGGCGTGGGCCCGAGCCCTCAGCCGGGCCGTGATTTTTACAGCATCATGATCGCTGCAGCCAGCTCAGAGACCCGGACAAGGTCGTCGACCGTCGTATATTCATCACAGGAGTGGTTGTGAAACATCGCGCTTGCCAGAGCAAGTCCCGTTATACCGTGCTGGGCAAAGGTATTGTTGTCGCTGCCGCCAAACGTTTGGATAAGCGAGGGCGCGATATTGAGCTTGCGGCAGGCGGTTTCAAAACGCTGGACAACCGGGTGATCTTCCGGCGTCTGATAGGCCTTGCAGGCAATTGTTGTTTCAAAATCGATCTTAGCTCCCAGATCCCCGGCAGAGCGCTCAAACTGCGCTTTTACCTGCTGAGCAACCTCAAGCGCTTTTTCATGTGAAAAGCTGCGGACCTCGCCGACCACAGTACATAGGTCGGGGATAATGTTTGTGGCGAGCCCGCCGCTTATGACGCCGAAGTTGAGCGTGGTGTCGCTGTCCACTCGTCCGTTCGGCAGCTTTACAATCGCATCGGCGGCAGCCTTTATGGCGTGAACGCCCTTCTCCGGAGCAAATCCCGCGTGGGCGGCTTTCCCCTGTATCGAGACGGTAAAGGACAGGATTGTCGGCGCCTGATTTGCCGCCGTTCCGGCGCTTCCGGATACATCCAGCACATAGGCCTCCTTCGCACGGAGTCTGGAAAAATCCAGCTGCTTGGAACCGCTGCAATAAACCTCTTCGCATACGGTAAAGAGAACCTCTATCGCGCGGTGCTCAAGGCCGCTTTCGATAACAGTGCGCAAAGCCTCTAATATGGCGGCGATTCCGGCGGCATCGTCTGCACCCAATACGGTGTCTCCGCCGCTCCGGATAATGCCGCCTTCCATCAGAACGGCTCTTTTACCGATTGCGGGGGCCACCGTATCCATATGCGAGCAGAACAAAATCGGAGACTGCGTGCTGTCTCCTGCCAGAAAACCATAGATATTCCCGCAGTTTCCGCCAATGGCGCTGCCGGCGTTGTCTTCCGAAACCGAAAACCCAAGCTCAATAAGCTCTCTCTTGAGGTAATCGCCCATCTGCCTTTCACCAAGCGACGGACTGTCGATGGAAACCAGTTTTTTGAATTCTTCAACGATTCTGTCTTTGTTCGCCATGAAAGCCTTATCCTCACTTTATTTCAGACGGATAGGCTGGGAATTCTGCCCCGCAAATGAATACCGGAAGGTTATCTGCGCCAATATAAGCCGTCTATCATACTGTTTCAAATGATAAGGTAAAACGATTAACTTGTCAACAGTGTCTTACCCGTAATCAGGCGCTTATTATCATCATCATTTAGCGGGCGGAGTAGGCTCTGCCCGCTAAATGATCAAATGGTGAAATTGCAGGCGAGGGTCCAGTTATTTTCCTCATCCTCTCCAGTCAAATTCTTGAGAATGCGGTATTCGCCCGAGGGGAGTTCGCCGTAAGCGGATTGCCAGTCAACGCTCCAGTCGCAGTTTTCGCCGGGGAGCAGGGAATAGGCAATCATTATAAAGATGAGACTATTCCCGTCTAGAGTGGGATAATCTTCCCATCTACCGTCAGTTTTTTGCTGGAGTGCGTATACCTCTCCGTAACTATAAGCCTGCTGAGATGAGTTTTCAATATGCAATGTCAGCCCTGTGTTGGAAAACTTGGTGATCGTCATATTGAGATCGGTGTATAATATTTTCCGGTCAAGCTGAATTTCCTGATTTTCACTGTCCCACGCAATGTCGGTACCAAATAACTCGGCCGTCTTGCGTATGGGGAGATAGTTCGTCATACCGCCCTTTTCATCGGTGTAGGTGACGACT
This sequence comes from Oscillospiraceae bacterium, assembly GCA_050252415.1. Taxonomy (GTDB): domain Bacteria; phylum Bacillota; class Clostridia; order Oscillospirales; family Oscillospiraceae; genus Heteroscillospira. The sequence continues at coordinate 8,203 of JBFWKZ010000046.1, forward strand.
GCGGGAACTTCTGCGCCGTTTTCGGCAGTTATGCTCTCGCCGGACACAACGACAGGGCTGCCGCCGAAAACAATGCCTGCACTGCCGATATCCAGACTGCCGTTCGTGGCAAGCGCCGTTACACAGAGGGTCAGTGTCAGCACCGTACCTATCACACCGGCAAAAAATGAAAGGATATGTTTTTTCATATTAATCAGCTCCTATTGTTGAAAAATATTTTGTCCCGGTAAAAATCGTTTTTATTTTTTGACGCAGCCCAAGCTAAAAAGTTCCCAAAAAGTTAAATTGTAGCAAAATTCAACGGGCCTGAAGCATATCTTATCGGTAGACGGCAAAATCCCGCCAGCTATTTCATCTGACGGGATTTATAGGTTTTAATTTTTGGCTTTTAGAAATCCTACTGTTTCGTCTGATTTTATGCTATAGAACAATTCTGAATACAGAAAGCCCGCACAAAGAAACGGCTCATTTTTTGACAAAGCCGCCCTTGGCTGCCACAGTATACTTCCGGCAGAAGCGGTCGCGGCCCAGCAGCATATCCGTCGCCTTCAGACTTTCGATCAATGCCGTATTGGCCGGGTTGCAGACAGCGCTGTCCATACCGGCTGCTATCGCAAGGGTCAAAAAGGTCCGGTTTACAAGTTCACGCCGTGGCAAACCGTAAGAAATATTCGAAAGCCCGCCGGTGATATGGGCTTCAGGATGCCTTTCCCGGATTGCGCGCATGCAGGCAAAGACTTCCTGTCCGGCCGTGATGTCGGTGCTGACGGACATGATAAGCGGATCGACATAGAGCTTGCTGTCCGGGATGTCCGCCGCCCGCGTCGCCTCAAAGATCCTCGCCACATTTTCAAGCCGCTCCTCATTGTTCTTCGGCATCCCGGACTTGGATTCATCCAGAGCCAGCGCAATGACCGGGCATCCGATTTCGCTTATAAGCGGCAGAAAGCTGTCCAGCCTGCGCGGATCGGCATTAATGGAATTGACCATGGGCTGATGACTCACGTGTTTTAGCGCCGTCTTGAGCGTTTCCGGGGAGGAACTGTCGATGCAGATTGGGACGTCGGTAACGTTCTGCACAATTTCCAGCAGCCAAAGCATATCGTCTTTTTCCCGACTCGGGTCCGTACCCGCGTTGATGTCGAGATAATCCGCGCCGGCGTTTGCCTGTTCCAGCGCCGTCTGCTCGATATAGGCCTGGTCACGCGATAAAATCGCTTCCTTGATGGCTTTACGGGTACCGTTTATCTTTTCGCCGATAAATACCATTTATTTTTTACACCTCTTAGTGCCACTCATTGGTCGTTTTTACCATGGCCACCAAATTCTCAAATTTCGCATTGACAGGCGTATCGCAGCCGGGGCAGACGAACAGGCCCTGGGGGCCGACATTGTCGATGAGCCGATTCACATAATCACGAACTTGCTCGGGGCTTCCGGTTGTCAGAAGCGTGGCGGGGACATCACCCATGAGCGCATGCTTGGGCAATAGTTTCCTGGTTCTTGGCAAATCGGTCATGCCGTCAGTGTTCAAGACAATCTTTCCCGCAGGAATTTCGCTAAAATGTTCTATATCGCGATTCCAGTCCTGGTCAAGATGCATAATGGCAACTTTATCATATTTAATCAATTGCAGTGCCGAGGCCTTCATATAAGGCCAAACCAATTTGTCCCATATTTTTTTGTTTAACATAGCACTCGCGGTTCGCCATCCACCTACCCAGGCTCCGATCCAGTTGGGATCATTCTTAACCGCTTTCAATGTTTCTTCCATTTGCGCCGATTTTTCGGCAAAAATCGCGTCAGAGACTTCCTTGAGCTTGTCGGGCATTTTGTAGCAGTCCATGTAGAATTGGCTCATGGAGCGCATACCGCAGAGCTGCTCGAACGGAATCATCGTAGCAAATCCATTCATCATAGTTGGAATTCCCAACTTTTGATAGGCCTCCAATACTTCATGCTCTCTGCCTGCAACAGATTTAGCGCTCTCAGCCAAATAGTCAGCATCAATGATGCGCGGAATGATGTTCTTATTAATAAAGTTATCATATCCGTCACGCAGAATCTCGTCATAAGCGGAGGTGTTGATCAGCTGTTTTTCCTGAACCTGCCAGAAGGAATTAGCCGAAATTTCCTTGCCGGGTATCAGGACGCGTGAATACCAGAGCATGGTAATTGACACAACCATATTCGCTGGACCTGCTGTGGAATTAAAGCAGTGGAGCGGACCGGCTTCTTCTTCGAGCCGCTTGTACATCTCGATGGCTTTCAAAGAACCTTCGATGGGCTTTTCGACATATTCCGCGACAGTCATGCCCATCATGACAGCGCCGGGAGCAGAGCCGGAATAACATGAAATTGGCTTTGTATTTTCGCAGGACAAACCTTCATGTACCAGCTTCAAATTTTGCTCATATTTGCTCATTTGCTCAGCACCTCCCGGCAGTAATTAACAGTGTCCTGAGCAGGGCCGCCCATAGTGTCCGCACCAGAGTATACGACGACATTCTGGTCTATGGGGCCTCCGCCAATAATGATCTTAACCGAGTCGCGAAGTCCGGCTGCCTCAACCGCCTGCACCGTTTCGAGTATAGACGAATAGCAGGAGGCCAGCAAACAGGAAAGCGCCAGGACTTTAGCGCCGCTCTCCTTCAGAGCGGAGACAAAGGCCTCAGGCGGCACATCGACCCCGAGGTCGATGACTTCAAATCCGCCGGCAGTGAGCATGTTATGTACGATATCTTTGCCAATGTCGTGGATGTCGTCCTTTACGGTGCCAAGAACCACCTTGCCGGCGCTCTTCCCCTCGTTCTTTTTCAGATGGGGAAGTACCAGCTCGCTGACACTTTTAAACATGGCGCCTGCCATCATCAGATCGGAAACGAACATTTCGCCTGCAGAAAACAGATTTCCAATCTCTACCATGGCGTCCTGACACTCGTCGATGATGGCGGCGGGGTCCGTCCCGCCGTCAAGTTCTTGCTGTACTTCTTTGAGTAGCGCCTCATCATCGAAGTTGACCAGTAGATCCTTGATTTTGCTCAAAATAAGCCCTCCTTTATTTTCCGCGTTTATATGCCCCAACGCGGCAGATGGTGTTTAACTTATTAATACTTGTATTTATAAGTTAAATCTGTTTACAGTATAAACCATAAATAGTGTGCTTGTCAATGCGAATAAGATAAGCGAAATGCATAAAAATTTCAGTCGAAATTTGCTCTGACCGGGAAATGATTTCCTACGTTGACGCTGAGTTGTTTTTGCCGCTTTTGTGGTAAAACCGTGGAATACTTACGGGTAAAACATAAAATGTGCTTATCCCGTCAAATATTATCATTTGGCGGGATAAGGGAGATGGAGAAGCCTAATTTAAGATTATGGAGCGGTGGGTGACGGACACAGGCCGCCTCTTGTTATTTGAAAAAGCCGCCCTTGGCCGCCACGGTATACTTCCGGCAGAAGCGGTCGCAGTACAGCAGCATTTCCGTCGCCTTCCAACTTTCGATCAATGCTATTTATTTTTTTGTATTTTTTAGTGCCACTCATTGGTCGTTTTTACCATGGCCACCAAATTTTCAAATTTCGCATTGACAGGCGTATCACAGCCGGGGCAGACGAACAGACCCTGGGGTCCGACATTGTCGATGAGCCGATTCACATAATCACGAACCTGCTCGGTGCTTCCGGTTGTCAAAAGCGTGGCGGGAACGTCGCCCATGAGCGCATGCTTGGGCAGCAGCCTTCTGGCCCTGGGCAAATCGGTCATGCCGTCGGTATTCAAAATAATTTTCCCCGCGGGAATTTCGCCGAAGCGCGCTATGTCGCGATTCCAGTCTTGGTCAAGATGCATTATGGCAACTTTATCATATTTGTTGAGCAGTTCTGCCGCGGTCTTCATATACGGCCAAACCAATTTATCCCATATTTTTTGATTTAGCATGGCGCTCGCGGTTCGCCAGCCGCCGATCCAGGCACCGATGAATGTCGGATCATCCTTTGTCTTTTTCAGGTAGTCTTCCGCTTGGGCTGTTTTTTCCGCAAAGATCGCGTCGGAAACTTCCTTCAGCTTGTCTGGCATCTTGTAACAATCCATATAGAATTGACTCATCGAACGCATGCCGCAGAGCTGCTCGAACGGGACAACCGGGCCTCTGCCGCCGCGTAAACGGGGAATCCCCAGTTCGGCATAAGCTTGTTCAATCACGTGTGCGCCTTCGGCGGCGACCTTCATACTCCGCTTCATATAGTCCATATCAATGATGCGGGGCAGGATATTCTGCTGAACAAAATTATCAAACCCGTTTTTCAATATTTCATCATAGGCAGATGAGTCGATCAACTGTTTTTCCTGAACCTGCCAGACTGAATTCTCTGAAATCTCTTTGCCGGGTATCAGAACGCGTGAATACCAGAGCATGGTGATACCCACAACAGAATTCATACTGTCGGCAGAATAGTTTAAAGAGTGGAGTGGTCCGGCTTCCTTTTCCAGACGCTTACACATCTCGATGGCGGCAAGTGCGCCCTCAACAGGCTTTTCTACGAACTCCGCAACAGTCATACCCATCATGACAGCACCGGGAGCTGAACCGGAATAGCACGAGATCGGCTTTTCGTTCGTACAGGCCAAACCTTCCTGAATGAGTTTGAGGTTTTCTTCATACTTTTTACTCATCATTTGCTCAGCACCTCCCTGCAGTAATTAACGGTGTCTTGAGCAGGGCCGCCCATAGCGTCCGCACCGGAGTAGGCGACGACGTTCTGGTCTATGGGGCCTCCGCCGATAATGATCTTAACCGAGTCCCGAAGTCCGGCCGCCTCGACCGCCTGCACCGTTTTGAGTATAGACGAATAGCAGGAGGCCAGCAAGCAGGAAAGCGCCAAAACTTTAGCGCCGCTCTCTTTCAGAGCGGAGACAAAGGACTCGGGCGGAACATCGACCCCGAGGTCAATGACTTCAAATCCGCCGGCAGTGAGCATGTTATGTACGATATCCTTGCCAATGTCGTGGATGTCGTCCTTTACGGTGCCAAGGACCACCTTCCCGGCACTCGTCGTCTCGCCCTTTTTGAGATGGGGAAGTACCAGCTCACTGACACTTTTAAACATGGCGCCTGCCATCATCAGATCGGAAACAAACATTTTGCCGGCAGAAAACAGATTTCCAATCTCGACCATGGCGTCCTGACACTCGTCGATAATGGCGGCAGGGTCCGTCCCGCCGTCAAGTTCCTGCTGCACTTCTTTGAGTAGTGCCTCATCGTCGAAACTCACCAGTAAATCCTTGATTTTGCTCAAAATAAACCCTCCTTTATTTTCCGCGTTCATATGCCCCAACGCGGCAGATGTGGTTCAACTCATTAATACTTGTGTTTATAAGTTGAACTCACATATAATATATACTACAAGTAGTGTGCCTGTCAATGCGGATAGGATAGAAGAAATGCATAAAAATTCCGGTCAGAATTTGATCTGACCGGAAAAACAATATTTCAGTGGTCTTTATGGCATAAACATATCAAAATCAACCTGATGGCCGGGCGGCACCAGAATAAAGTCCTCATCAAAATTCAGGCTGAGCATTTTGCGCAGTACGCCAAATGGGGCGTTCAGACGCTGAATGTCCATATCGGCGGTTTCCGCCAGTGGCTTCAGTCTGGCTGAGCAGGCGGAGTAATCGCCATACCCCGAATCCACATAGCAGAATTGTTTATAGTGTGCATACATGGAGCGCATGATCCGGTCGGCGATCTCCTGACCATATTTTTTGACGGCGACCTCATATTCCACGATGATGGAGCGCTTGCTGTCCAGCCAACTGTCGGTAAAGAAATAGCTGTATTTTGGGCGTGTCACCTCGGATAGATGTTCTTCAGAGAGCAGGAGATTGATGCAGTCCTCGCAGCGGGGGAGTACCAGTGTCGTGTTTCCGGATGGGATCCCGAGCGTGCCGTTGCCGCATTGCCCCATGGGCAGCAGCAGATAATCCACATTGACAAGGCGCGGGATAAAGTCGCACAGGAAGCTCTTGAGCTTTTCAGGGACGAGATGGAGCTCTTCAGGGACATAAAAGACAGGGTAGTGCAGCCCCTCATCCGCCATAACCGCCGTGATTTCACGCCGGAGCGTCGGGCAAGCCAACATCATATACTGCTTATTGTCCATAGTTTACGCCTGTTCCATGAGCTCGGAGAGCTTTTCTTCATTCATTGCTTTTCCGATGACGACAAATTTGGGCTGACCATTATAGGTAATGCCTAGAAGCTCGCCCCGCCCATAGACATATTCCACGCGGGAAAAGCCGCCGCCGGGCTTACAAAGGAAGCCTTTGGCGCGCAGAATGTCGCCATAATCGCCGTTTGACAATGCGGCAAGAAGGGCCTGGGCCTGCTTTTCAGAAAATGTGCGTTCCGGGAAAAAGGCCATAGAGACATAGCCGTCTGTACTATGCTCATGGTCGTGATGATGCCCATGGTGGTCATCATGAGCTTGACTGTGATGCGGAACACCGGCGGGGCCGGCTTTTCCGGTCTTACGCGCCCGAGCCTCTTCAGCCAAGGAGAGCAGGGACAGCGCGTCAAGCTCTTTCCAATCCTGATCCAGAATCAAACTATGTGGATTCAGTTCACGAATTGCCAGTTTGACGTCGGCAAGCTCCTGCCGACTCAAAAGCTGGGTACAGCTCAGTACGATGATCTCCGCACCGGCCAACTGCTGATGAAACAGCTCTCCACCAACGGCGAGAAGTGGGATAACATTTGTCGCGTTGGCCACGGTGATGAGGGTTTTCACCTCCAGGGGAACGTTTTTCGCGGCTTCAGCACAGGCGGTGAGCACAGCTTCGGGGTTGGCAAGACCGGTGGGCTCGACGATGATACGGCTAGGATGATATTTTTGAGCCACCTCGGTGATACCCTGTACGAATCCGCTTATCAGTGTACAGCAGATGCAGCCGGAGGCAAGCAGGCGGACCTGGACTTCAGGATTCTCAATCAGGCTGTCGTCCACGCCGACATCGCCAAATTCATTTTCGATCAGTACCGGCCGTTCGCCGATGTAGGCTTCGGCCAGCAATTTGTTGATGAGCGTGGTTTTCCCTGCGCCCAGAAATCCTGATATAATGTCCAATGCAATCATGTCAATACCCTCCTTATAATTCATAACCGGATTTTGCGTCCAGCCGTCCATACTCGCTGAGCATATATTTAATACCATAGCCCACTCCGCGCCCGGATTGGTCTATCAGATAACGGTATACAACGAGCAGGGGAGAGCTCATTGAACACTGAAGCTGAGCGGCCACCTCGTCAGTCGGAAGCTCGGCACCGATCTCCATCCTTGTGTGAAAGGCAAACGGCGCTGTTTTAGCTGCGGCAATGTCTGGAAAAACGGCGTAATGAAGCTCTGTCTCCAGAGTCGGTTCACCTTTGTCGTACGGGATGTATTTGATGTCCAGAGCAACCGGATGGCCACGCTTTTTTATGATTCGGCGGATCTCAATGACCATTTGGGTGCTGCCGATCTCCAGAGCTTCTCTGACACGATCGGAGGGAAAGCAGGCGTCAACTTTTCGGTAGCTGACCTCAAAGCCCCTCTCTTCCTCTGAAAAATGAAAGCAAAAGTCGTTATGCAGCGGTTGAGCAATGAAGTACCCCTTTCCCTGGCAGGCATAGATAAGGCCCTCGCTCTCGAGGTTCTGCAAACTCTTGCGAACCGTCACCCGGCTGGTTTCATATTGTTGGGCAAGCTCGTTTTCCGATGGCAGCATGTCG
>JBFWKZ010000047.1:0-15952 GCA_050252415.1 Oscillospiraceae bacterium
CACATTTGAAAGACGGCAGGTTTGTAACCTGCCGTCTTTCAGCCTGTAGACAATGAAAAGCCGAGCATGAGACCTTTCTCTACAGTGGGAGGCATTGCGTTAGCAATGCCTCACACTGTTAAAATTCTTTATAAAATTTTTAAAATCATGCTTTAACCGCCGAGGTAGGCCCTTTTGATGTCCGGACTCTCAATAAGCTCCGCACCAGTACCGGTTGTCACGATCCTGCCGGTCTCCAGCACATAGCCGCGGTGAGCAATGGAAAGCGCCATTTGCGCATTCTGTTCAACGAGTAAAATCGTCGACCCATTTTTATTGAGCGTACGGATGATATCAAAGATTTGCTCCACAAGTATGGGGGCAAGTCCCATCGAAGGTTCGTCCATCATGAGCAGCTTCGGGTGGCTCATCAGCGCTCTGCCCATGGCAAGCATTTGCTGCTCGCCGCCGGAGAGCGTGCCGGCAACCTGCTTGCGCCGCTCCTTCAGGCGCGGGAACTGCTGAAACACCATGTCCAGATCCGCGGCTATGCCGCTTGAAGGTTGTGTGAAGCCGCCCATTTCAAGGTTTTCCTGAACGGTCATCTGAAGAAATACTCGGCGTCCCTCCGGTACCTGAGCCAACCCGCGCTCAACAATCTTATGCGGCTGAACTCTGTCCAGGGAGTTTCCCAAAAAGGTGATCGAACCGGTCTTACTGTGCAGCAGGCCGGAAACCGTATTAAGCGTTGTGGATTTGCCGGCGCCGTTTGCCCCGATGAGCGTGACGATCTCGCCCTGCTTGACCTCAAAGGAGATATCCTTGATGGCGTGGATAGCACCGTAATAGACATTGATGTCGTCCACTTTCAGAATCGTTTCCATCAGTTTGCCTCCTTTTTCTTGCCGAGATAGGCCTCTATAACAGCCGGGTTGGAGCTGATCTCTTCCGGTGTGCCCTTGGCAATGATTTGCCCGAAGTTCAACACCGCAATGCCCTCGCAAATCCCCATGACGAGACTCATATCATGCTCGATGAGCAGTATGGCTATCTGAAAAGTATCACGAATTTTAACGATGTTTTCCATAAGCTCCGTGGTCTCCGAGGGGTTCATTCCGGCAGCGGGTTCATCAAGCAGCAGCAGGCAGGGGTTGGTGGCAAGTGCGCGCACGATCTCCAGGCGGCGCTGTGCGCCATATGGCAGAGAGCTGGCAATGCTGCCGGCCAAACTCTCCATATCAAAAATAGAAAGCAGTTCTAAAGCGCGCTCGCGGGCAACTTTTTCCTCGCGCCAGTATCCGGGCAGTCTGAGGATAGAAGTTGCAAGATTATAGTCCATGGCGTTATGCATTCCGATAAGCACGTTATCGATCACCGTCAGTTCCTTAAACAGGCGGATATTCTGGAACGTACGTGCAATGCCCGCCCGATTGACCTGCGTTGTGGTCATTGAGGCTGTATCCCTGCCGTTTAGCAGGATGGAGCCGCGGGTGGGCTGGTATACCTTGGTAAGGAGGTTAAATACCGTCGTCTTTCCGGCGCCGTTCGGGCCGATGAGACCGGCTATTTCCGTACGGCCCACTGCGAGATCAAAATCCTTGACGGCAGACAGCCCGCCGAAGTCGATGCCTAAATTCCGGCATTCCAGTATTGGTGACTTGTCGACATCGCGTTCAGGAATTCTATTGGTGCTCGGAACAGGGACCAGCTTGGTCTTAGGACGTTTGGGCATGTTCATTTTGCCTGTACCCCCTTCCTCGCAATGCTCTTTGACAGCCAGGTCCAAAATTTTTCCAGTATTCGGCTCATAGAAAAATCATAGGTTCCCAAGAGGCCTGTGGGTTTAAAAATCATAACGAGGATAAGCACCAGCGAATAAGCGACCATACGATAGTCGGAAACGGCGCGCAAAAGCTCCGGCAAGATTGTAAGCACGGTCGCTGAAAGGATGGAGCCGAGCATGGACCCCATACCGCCCAGGACGACCATGACCAGGATCTCGATCGATTTCATAAAGCCGAAAGTATTTGGATAAAGCGAGCCGAGGTAGCCTGCGTAGAGGCAGCCCGCAACGCCGGCAAAGAAAGCGGAAAGTGTGAACGCCATCACCTTATAATAGGTCGTCTTAATACCGCAGGACTCGGCGGCGATCTCATTCTCGCGGATGGAGAGGATCGCTCTGCCGTGTCTGGATTTCATCACCATATGAATGACGAGGCAGGTCAGAATGACGCAGGCCAGGACAACCCCCAGCGTGGATATCTTGGGTATGCGTTTAAGGCCCGAAGCGCCATAGGTAAATTTAAAACCCAGCACCGAATCGATATTATTTAAAATAACGCGGATAATTTCGCCGAAACCCAAGGTGATAATCGCCAGATAGTCGCCCCTGAGGCGCAGAGCCGGTATGCCGATGATGATACCGAAGATACCGGCAACAATGCCGGATATGAGGATTGCCGCCAATATATAGGGCAGGGCCCCCCACGTATCGCCCTCCTTCAGCAGAGTGGCCAGCGGCGTCACCTTCATAAATATGCCGCCTGCATAGGCACCGACAGCCATAAAGCCGGCATGTCCCAGCGGGAGTTGGCCTAAATATCCCGTCGCCACATTAAGCGATACGGAAAGTATGATATTTATGCCGACGACCATAAGCACATTGATGTAATAGCCGGACAGAATTCCTCCGGCGGAAAGCCCTAATATCAAGGCGCATAGTGCTGCAATCAGTATGGTATTAATGCCGTATCGCACCGGCATGGGTATGTGTTTTAGCTTTGTATCCATCATACAGCCCTCATACTTTCTCGGTCACGGACTTACCCATGATTCCGGTCGGCTTAACAAGCAGTACAATGATCAGGATAGCAAAAACCACACCGTCTTTCCAGACCGAGAGGTGCACAGCGGAGACAAGCGCCTCGGCGAGACCAATGGCAAAACCGCCGATCATTGCGCCCGGTATTGAACCGATGCCACCCAGAACCGCGGCCACGAAAGCTTTGAGTCCCAGCATGGAACCCATCATGGGGCTTGTCTGAGGATAAGCGCAAAGATAAAGCACCGATGCAATACCCGCAAGCGCGGAGCCCATTGTAAAGGTAAAGGTGATGGTCTTGTTGAGGCTGATGCCCATGAGCTGTGCCGCGCCCATATCCTCGGAAACCGCGCGCATCGCCTTGCCCAGCTTGGTTTTCTGAACCAGAAACGTCAGTGCCGCCATGGAAATCAGCGATACGACAATGGTCATAACGGCAGGGAAGCTGAGATATATGCTGCCCACTGTCAGATTTGGTCCGCTTATAAGGGCCGGTACGGTCTGCGCGCCCGCACCAAATATGAGTTGGAAGCCGTTTTCCAGCAGAAATGAGACACCGATAGCCGTGATAAGCAAGGACAGCCTTGGCGCAGAGCGCAGCGGTTTGTAGGCAACTCTTTCAATGAGAACACCAAGCACGGTACTTGAAACGACAGCCACCAAGATAGAAATCAGCGGATGTAAGTTAAAGTTTACCATACACATCCACGCGGCATAGGCGCCAACCATGATAATATCGCCATGTGCAAAGTTCAGCAGGAGGATGATTCCATAAACCATACTGTATCCCAATGCCACAAGCGCATAAATTGAGCCGGACTGCAGCCCATTGACGATCTGGCTTATGATGGTAGAAAAGGTGGACAAGCGAGGTCACGTCCTTTCTTTTTTTATAACAATAGAGTTGATCGCTTTCAAAAAGTCTGCCGGACGGTCGATGGCCATCTCCGTATATCGCGGGAATGTCCATCGAACGTCCGAAGCGCAAAAAAGCCGAGAAGCTATGCGGGAAAAGTGATTCTTTCCCCGCATAGCTTTTTCTTTTCTGTGACGAATTCTTATTAGAAGAGCTCGGTAAAGACCTCTTCGCCGCCCTCCAGCTTAATCATGGAAGCGGACTTAATGGGGTTGTTATACTCATCGAACGCAAAGGTGCCCGTAAGCCCCTGGAGGCCGTCGGTCGCCTTCATGGCATCGATAATCGCCTGCTTATATTCGTCGGTACCGGCGGTGAGACCCTGGTTTTCAGCCTCGGTGACGGCATTGATCATAAGCATTGCCGCGTCATAGCCGAGAGGCTCAAACATACCGGTAATGGCTTCACCATACTTCTCCTGATACGCGGCCTCAAAGTCAGGGTTTGCGCCCATGCCGTAGCCGGAGCAGTAGACGGAACCTTCAAGATCCTCAGCGGAGGCATAATCCTTGACGCCGGCCCAGCCGTCTCCGCCCAGGAAAGTACCGGTTACGCCAACCTGACGTGCCTGGGTTACGATCATACCGTCATCCTCATAGTAATTGGGGCAGAAAATGACATCCGGCTGCTCGCTTGCAATTGAGGTCATCTGAGCCTTAAAGTCAACATCGCCTGTTGCATAAGCTTGTTCACTGGTAACGGTAATACCCAGCTCGGCACACTTATCAACGAAAGAGCTCTTCAGGCCTTCGGCATAGTCGTTTCCGGTCTCAAAGATAACGGCGGCTGTCTTTGCGCCAAGCTTTTCAGAGGCATATTCCGCCATTTTCTCGCCCTGGAACGGGTCGATAAAGCAGGAACGGAAAACATTTTCGCGGATGCCGGCAGAAGGATCGTCGGGATCAAGCATCGTCACACCGGGTGCGGTAGCGGAGGCGGTGATCTGAGGCATGTTGATATCATAGGATTCATCTGCGACCGCGATCGTCGTTTTGGTCAGGACAGAACCTATGACAGCGGTAACGCCGTCGTCGACAAGGCGGGTGAACGCAGTTGTGGCCTCGGTCGCATCGCCCTTGTCGTCATAAGCGATAACCTCGATCTGTTTGCCGTTTACACCGCCGTTGGCATTGACCTGATCGATGTAGAGCATAGCGCCGTTCTTTACGGCAATGCCATACTGTGCAGCGTCCCCGGTGGTGTTTGCGAGCAGTCCAATCTTGATGGTATCGCCGGAGGGGGCGCTGCTCTCCGGTGCGCTGCTTTCGGGTGCACTGCTCTCTGGCACGCTGCTCTCGGTGGTAGAACTATTGCCGCATGCGGTCATCAGAACAAGTACCATGGCCAGAGCCAACGTGATTGCTAAGATCTTTTTCATTTTGCTTTACTCCTTTTTCTCAAAATAACAAAAATTTTTATACAAAAATGCGGTTCCGCTCCAAAAGAACGAAACCGCCTTAAGTATACCCATTAAATCAAAGGGGCTGCGGACGTTCTCTTGGTTTTTTGCCGCCGACATACGCTACACGTATCGGCAGCAGGCCATAAAGGCAAATAACAAACAGTACTAAAATTGCAAGATGCAGCAATATGCCCAGCTGTACAATAATAAAAAAGGACACCATCGTGATGGCGCCCGGAATAACAGCAATATCATTGTAACGCGTACTGAATCCATAACGAAAACCAGAAAATGCGCACAAGGAAACAGCTTCTGCAAACCGGGCGGCAGAAGCATTGGTGTTGTTCATTTTTTCAAAGAACTTGCCCATTGCTTGGAGTCTCCTTTGCACTAAACCTTTTCTAAATTCTGAATTGTAATTCATTCTATTCTAGGTATAGTAAAAAGTCAATCGGCGTAATGCACGGTAAACCCCGAATAATTTTGTATTTTTTTAGTAATTCATTCAAATTTCTTATATTATCGGTTATGAAGTCACACCCTAGCGAAGCGTCTGCTTATATTCATTGCGCTTTGACCGCCGGTTCTTCTCACCGGCTTATCCAATTTCAGAACAGCCGCAGCGGCTGCGCCGCGAGGAGGTAACCTCAGCCGCGCGCTTACTCGTCCAGTTTTAGGACTGCCATAAATGCCTCGGTCGGCAGCTGTACTGTGCCAAGCGTCCGCATTTTCTTTTTGCCCTCTTTTTGCTTTTCCAACAGCTTTTTCTTACGCGTGATATCACCGCCGTAGCACTTAGCAAGGACATCTTTTCGCATGGCCTTGACCGTTTCACGCGCAATAATCCTTCCGCCTATCGCAGCCTGAATCGGCACCTCAAACAGCTGGCGCGGGATATTTTCCTTCAGCTTCTCGCAGATGCGCCTCGCCCGCGCATAGGCTTTCTCGCGATGGGCAATAAAGCTGAGAGCATCGACCTGATCGCCGTTTAACAATAGATTGACTTTGACAAGATCGCTTGGGCGGTAGTCGGCTATCTCGTAGTCAAGGGAAGCATAGCCCTTAGTTTTCGCCTTGAGCGTATCGAAAAAGTCATATATGATCTCGTTGAGCGGCATATCATATCTCAATTCGACGAGATTGGTATCCAGATATTGCATATCCTTGTATTCGCCGCGGCGCTCCTGGCACAACGGCATAATATTCCCAACATATTCCGGCGGCGTAATGATGGAAGCCTTGACATAGGGCTCGCGCGCCTCCATGATCTGCCCCGCGTCAGGGTAATTGTGCGGATTATCGACCTGTACGGTGCTGCCGTCTGTTTTAGTGACCTCATAAATGACAGAGGGAAGCGTTGTGACAAGATCGAGATCGAACTCGCGCTCAAGCCTCTCCTGAATGATTTCCATATGCAGCAATCCCAGAAAACCACAGCGGAAGCCAAACCCCAGAGCGGCGGAGCTCTCCGGTTCAAACGACAGGGAGGCGTCGTTGAGCTGGAGCTTCTCCAAGGCATCTCTCAAGTCCGGATACTTTGACCCATCCTCTGTGTAAACGCCGCAATAGACCATGGGCTGAACCGGGCGGTAACCGGGCAGAGGCTCGCTTGCGGGATTATCCGAAGATGTGATGGTGTCTCCCACGCGGGTATCCGCGACGTTTTTTATGCTGGCTGTAAAATAACCAACTTCGCCGGCCGAGAGGCTTTTGCAGCTCTCAATTCCCAGTGGCTTAAGGTATCCGCAGTCGAGCACCTGATATTTTGCACCGGACGCCATCATTTTGACGTCGTCGCCAATCGCAATGGAACCCTCCATGATGCGGAAGTAAACGATGACGCCCAGGTAGGAATCATACTGGCTGTCAAAGACCAAAGCGCGCAGAGGCGCTTTTGGGTCGCCCTCAGGAGCAGGTATGGAATGGACCACGTCCTCCAAAACGGCACGGACGTTTGTCCCCATTTTGGCAGATATCTCCGGCGCTTCTATCGCCTCAATGCCGATGATATCCTCAACCTCCTGTTTTGCCTTTTTCGGATCGGCGGCAGGCAGGTCTATCTTGTTGAACACGGGGCGTATCTCAAGGTTATGCTCCATGGCAAGGTAGGTGTTTGCCAAGGTCTGCGCCTCGACACCCTGAGTGGAATCCACAACCAAAACCGCGCCCTCACAAGCGGCAAGGGCGCGTGATACTTCATAGTTAAAATCGACATGTCCCGGTGTGTCGATGAGATTCAAGACATAATTTTCACCATCATCCGCTCTGTAGTCAAGCCTTACCGCCCGGCTTTTTATGGTAATACCGTGCTCGCGCTCGAGCTCCATATTGTCGAGCAGCTGGCTTGCCATCTTGCGCTGGTCGACTGCGCCGCAGATCTCAAGCAGCCTGTCTGCAAGTGTGGATTTTCCATGGTCAATATGCGCAATGATTGAAAAGTTCCTGATTTTTGACTGTTCGGTCATAAAAATACCTCCGCTCTGGAATCAGCCGTCGTCCTTTGGATTTTTATCCGTCGGTCGATGCAGCGGGAAAAGTTCTATTATCGTGTGCTCCGCCTCCGCCATTTCAAGCGATAGGCGCGAGAGCTCGCGCGGTTCGGCAATACCATAGATTTCCGAACACAAACGGTGTGAAACGGCATTCATATATTTGCCGACGGCGGCGTCCATCTCGGCGTTGTCTCGTTCGCGCAGCGCATTCTGAAGCGTGGCCGCAGCAGAGAGCGCATCGGTCAGCATCGGGGACTCAGGCGTCTCCGACCTGCCCAGCAGATAATCTGCAGTCACACCGTAATAATCACAGGCCCGGCAGACAAAATGAAGGCCAGGCTCCCTGGCGCCGTTTTCATAGTGGGATAAAAGCGCCTGACTTATTTTGAGGTCGGCAGCCGCCCTTCTCTGGCTTATCCCCTTCTCATGCCTTATTTCCGAGAGAATCTTCGCAAAACTCCGCGCCATCACGAGCACCTCCGATGATTACAGTCCGTATATTATACAGGCTCGCCCACGATTTGTAAATATCGTGGACGAAAAAGTTTCCGGCTTCTTCATAAGGCGACGGGCTCAAGATACCTATCGGGATTTTAACCCGAATCCCAGTATCACAGCCGCCAGCATGGCCATTACCGCACCAAATAAAAATGGTACAAAGGCTCCCACCAAATCCCAGAGCAGTCCTGCAATAGCACTGGCAGGAAACAGGGCAATCCCCACGAGCGTTGAATGCAGCCCAAGCATCGTGTGCCCTTGAGTCCTATTGGGGCAATTTCGGCGATAAAAGCGCGCTCAACGCCCGCTGTCATCGCGGTGTATATGCCATATAAGATAAAGATAACCACAAGAAGAGCTCTCGACGTCGAAAAAGCAAACCCGATATAGACGGCAGAGAAGATAACATATCCCGTCACCAACAGGTGTTTTCTGCCAACACTGTCGGATAATTTTCCAGAAAGGTTCCCGCTGTTTTAGCGTTCTTTCGTCTTTCCTCTCTCTTATCTGTGAAAACGTAAGCAGCGCCAAAATAACGGGCATGAGCGATAGCGCAAAGATCTCCTTATAACCATTATCACCGACAGCACTGAGCAGGAAAAAGGCCAGAAGGATTCCGATTGCCGAGCCCGCCATATCAAGTGCCTTGTGTATTCCAAACGCTTTTCCCATGCGTCCGTTTTCAGCGCTTTCGCTTACCATGACGTCTCTGGGCGCAGTACGTATTCCTTTGCCAAAGCGGTCGATAATCCGCGCACCCAGTATCCCGACCTAGGAAGTGGCAAAAATAAGTGCCAGCTTATACAAAATTCCCGTGGAATATCCCAGAAAGGCAATCCGTTTTTTGTGCTGATAGCGATCGCTTATATATCCGCTGAAAACCTTGAGCAGGCTCGCAAGACTCTCGGCAATCCCCTCAATGATACCGACCAGGACAGGGATGGCTCCAAAAGCCGCCGTGAGATATAAAGGAATCAGCGGGTAAGCCATTTCGCTCGAGATGTCTGTGAAAAAGCTCACCATTCCAAGAAAAATGATGTTTTTAATCCCAGACTTTGCCAGAGAAATAGGCTTCTTTTTTCGGCTGGCATGTGACGGCCCCCCATTTTTATGATTTAATTATAAGCTTCAAAGAACAACCGGTCAAGCCTTGATAAGAAAAAGGCTAAGAAGGTCTTCAGCAAAAATTTGTGCTTGCCGTTATGTTGTTGGATGATATAAATTAGGCCTTTATTGTAAAATGGGCGTGCGTAACTGAGGAAATTTATTTTTCATCCTGCATATCGATTCTTCGCAAAAATAATTGGTTTACGGCAGCAGGGGCCCCTCAGACGTATGCGGTTCATTTTGCAAACAAGGCCCAGGCATCAAACGCAAAAAAGGAGCCGCCCGTGTGGGGAGCGGCTCCTTTTTTGCTGTCTTATTTAATAAATGAGATTGCTGAAAAACAATTCGGCCTTTGCAACGAAAGGCGTAATCATTTCAAGCAGGCCGTTGATATACTCGGGGACGATGCCGTGGTTCATAACGCTTGTTAAGCCCGCGCCCGTCAGCATGGCAACACCAATCGATATTATTCCAAGTCCGAGGCATAAGGCTCCAATACTTACGATTATTTTGGTAAGAATCTTCATTTCGCCGTCCCCCTTTGCACAAGACTGCGGTAAAGCGCCGGGATACCCAGCCGCCATGCCGCGATTATCCGTACAATCAGCCAGACGCCCAAAACAAGACACAGGAGACCAAGTCCCAATACGATAAGCGCAGCGCCAAAGACGAGCATGGCATCCGGCACATAAGCCAGAGAGGCCATTCCCGCGCCGATTCCATAAAAGCCGACAACTCCGGCCGTGACACTCGGGGCAATCAATACGGGAATAAGGATGATGGACAGGGCCAGCAGAGGCACGCCCGGTATGATGAGTAAGATTCCAAAAAATATTGCGCCCAGAACAGAGAGCTTTATCTCCGGCTCGGGCTCGGGCTTTTGCAGCGGCTTACCTATGGCCACGCTCAGTTCGGGAAAGGATTCCTGATGTGCCTCCTCTGTACCGTCGCGCATAACCTCGCTGATGAGTTCCGCCGCACTGACTTCAGGTTTTTGCTCCTCAGCCGGTTGGTCTTGCCCCTCAGCCGGTTGGTCTTGCTCCTCAGCCGGCTGGTCTTGCCCCTCAGCCGGTTGGTCTTGCTCCTCAGCCGGCTGGTCTTGCCCCTCAGCCGGCTGGTCTTGCCCCTCAGCCGGCTGGTCTTGGGAAGCCTCCTCGTCAAGAGGCTCGGCATTCTCCTCTAAGATTTCTTCGGCCATTACCTCCTCCGCCGCCGTTGCTCCCGAATTTTCCGGCGGCGCTTCGGTTTCTTCAGCGGTAAAGGTCTCTTCTTCATTTTTAGCCGGCTCTTCGGCCTCTGCCGCAGGTTCTTCTGCATGAGTCATATCGGGCATGGAAATTTCCATCGGATCTTCGAAGGGCATCTCTTTTTTGGAAGCAGCTTTTGCTTCCGCCTCGATGATGGACTCGATTCCCTCGCGGTTTAAGGCAATGGCAAGAGCCATTGGGGAACCAAGCTCCTGCATCAGCGCCGACTCGCCCGATTCACCGGCCTCGTCAAACCGCCTTGTAAAATGGCTCACAACCGTATTTCTGTCCTCTTCGCTGAGGAAAGAGAGCAGGCCCGCCAGTTCGGCAAGGTATTTATGTCTATTCATTTGTGTTCACCTCGAAAAAAAAGGTCAAGCACATTATAACCAAAAATCCCTCGCCGGTCAAGTCAATCCCCCGGTATTTCGAGCTCGCGCATATTGAGCGTGCTTTTGAACACTTTTACGAGATACAGCTCCTCTCCCGGCAGCGGACCAAAGAAGAAATGTCCCTCCTCATCGGTTGCGAATTGTGCGATAAATTCGGGTTCTCCCTTTTCCGGGACCCGGAAAAGAAGCGTTATCGCGTTTTCCACCGGCTCTCCGTCCAGTCCCCGAACAGCACCGAGTATGGCGCTAAAGCCATCCGGTGCGGGGCGAATTTCGGTATGTATCTGCTCACCCTTTGACGGGCGAAAATAAAATCGGCCGTAGATACTCATAATTACCTCCGAAAGATTAGGCCTTGTTTGTAAAATGGGTGTGCGTGGCTGAAGAAGCCTCTTTTTCGTCCTGCAAGTCGATTTTTCACAGGAATAATGGGTTTATTGCAAGGAAAACCGCCGCGGCAGGACAAAAAGAGGCCCGCCAGACATGTGCGATCCATTTTACAAACAAGGCCTAGGATAATCATTACATTATATAGCGTACCGGGGGCTAATGTGCTTGACAACAGGCAGTGGATTTAATACAATATAGTGACGCAAAAGTGTTCATTAAGGAGGATTATGATGGCAAGCGACAAGAAAAAGGTGGAGCAGATCACCGACATGGAGACAGACTTTGCCCAATGGTACACCGATGTGTGCAAAAAGGCGGAGCTTATTGACTATTCCGGCGTTAAGGGACTCTATGTCCTCAGGCCTTATGGATATGCCATCTGGGAAAATATTCAGTCCGTTCTGGACGGGAAGTTTAAGGAGACCGGACATGAAAATGTCTATCTGCCTATGCTGATCCCCGAAAGTCTGCTGCAAAAGGAAAAAGACCATGTTGAGGGCTTCGCCCCCGAGTGCGCATGGGTCACAATGGGCGGTTCCGAGAAACTGGACGAGCGTATGTGCATCCGTCCCACCAGTGAAACGCTGTTCTGCGAGCATTATGCGAACATCATTCACTCCTGGCGTGATTTGCCGAAGCTGTACAACCAGTGGACCAGCGTTTTGCGCTGGGAGAAAACCGCGCGCCCGTTCCTGCGCCACAGGGAATTTCTCTGGCAGGAGGGCCACACCATGCACGCTTCCCCCGAGGAGGCGATTGAAGAGACCGAGCGCATGCTTGAAGTCTATGCCGACGTGTGTGAAAACTATCTTGCCATGCCGGTCGTCCGCGGTGTAAAAACCGATAAGGAAAAATTTTCTGGGGCCGAGCGCACCTACACCGTTGAGTGCATGATGCACGACAAAAAAGCGCTTCAGTCCGGCACCAGCCACTATTTCGGCGATGGTTTTGCCAAAGCTTTTGATATCACCTTCGCCGACAAAGATAATAAACTCAAAAATCCGTTCCAAACCTCGTGGGGAATGTCTACCCGCGTGATCGGCGGACTCATCATGACCCACGGTGACAACAACGGCCTTGTCATCCCTCCGCGCATTGCGCCGATACAGGTCATCATTTTACCTATCGCCCAGCACAAGCCCGGCGTCGCCGAGAAAGCGCAGGAACTTATCGACCGTCTTAAGGCCATTGGGCTGCGCGTAAAGGGCGATTTTTCCGACAATAGCCCAGGTTGGAAATTTGCCGAGTACGAGATGAAGGGCGTGCCCCTCAGAGTTGAAATCGGACCGAAAGATATTGAAAAGGGCCATTGTCTCGCCGTAAGGCGCGACAATGGCGAGAAGATAACCGTCTCTCTCGAAGAACTTGAAAGCCGTATCCCCGAGCTGCTTGATAATGTCCAGACCGGTCTTTATTCCAAGGCGAAAGCCCATCTTGAGGCAAACACCTTTGAGGCCCACAGCCTTGAGGAAGCCAAAGCAATCCAGGATGAACACGGCGGCTTTATTAAAACCATGTGGTGCGGCGACCTTGCCTGTGAGCTTGCCATGAAAGAAAAAGCCGGCATGTCCAGCAGATGTATTCCCTTTGATCAGGAGCGGCTCGACGAAACCTGTCCCATCTGCGGCAAACCTGCAAAATGCATGATCTACTGGGGTGTTGCCTATTAAAACCCTGAAACAATATAAAGCAAAGCCTTCCGGAATACCGGAAGGCTTGTTATATTAATGCCGGCTGAAACGGTAAAACAGACCTGTTTTACTATAAAAAAGAGTAAATTTCTCTTTTGAAAATGCGTTTCGCGAAATGCATTTGTTCACTGGCATGATATTAAGGAGATTTCATATGCGTGGAATCGGAACAATCTGCAACGTGCTGGCCGTTATCGTCGGCAGCGGGATAGGACTTATGCTAAAAAACGGGCTTTCAGCCCGGTTACAAAGTATTCTGACACAGGGCGCGTCACTCGCCATTATTTTTATTGGTATCTCCGGTGCCGTCTCCGGTATGCTGTCCGTCTCCGACGGAACATTCGGTACGCACGGCACAACCATGTTGGTGCTGTCGCTCATTATCGGCGGGCTTATCGGCGAGGGCTTCAACATTGAACAAAAAATGAATATGTTTGGCGAAAAGCTGCGCCAAAGCTTCAGTGCAAAGAGCGATTCCGGCTTTACAGACGGGTTCGTCACCGCCTCTCTTTTCGTATGCACGGGCGCGATGGCTGTCGTCGGCTCAATAAACGACGGCCTGACCGGCAACTACGCCATGCTTTTGGCAAAATCGCTTCTGGATATGATTGTCGTCATGGTCTTCGCTTCAACGATGGGTTTAGGCGTCATGTTTGCGGCGATTCCCATGGGAATTTATCAGGGCGTGATCACCCTTTCCGCCGTGGCTCTGTACCCGTTCATGAGCGACGCGCTTGTGACCAATATCGGCTTCGTCGGATCGGTACTCATCTTCGCCGTGGGCGTCAATATGCTGCGCCCAAAGACATTCCGCGCCGGCAACCTGCTGCCCGCCCTTTTGGTGCCTGTGGCATATGAGATCGGCACGCGGCTTTTCGGCGCCGCTTGAATTGCTCCGCCGGAGATGATAAGATGGGAGCAACAGCTTTTCATTGAAAAACATTAGCGATATAAACAGGAAGTGACGCTCCTGACCGATCGAGCAATAATGCGAGGTAAATCCATGTATGACGTTGCCTTTTCCCCATGCAAACAATACGAATACTCCGAAGTGCGCACGGCGCTTGAAAACGCTCTCGCATCCGTTACGGATTTTGGCTGGCTAAGAATTGGCATGACGGTCGCCGTCAAGGTGAACCTGCTCACCTTCGCCCACCCCGACAGAGCGGTGACAACGCACCCCATGGTGGTATGCGCGCTTAGTGATATGCTCACAGAGAGGGGCGCGAAGGTCATCGTGGGCGATAGTCCTGGCGGGATTTTTGCCCCCGTGTACGTTGGGCGGATATATGAACACTGTGGAATGACTGCCGTTTTATCGCACGGCGGAGAACTGAATCGTGATTATTCCGAAAAGCACGTCTCTTTTCCGGAAGCCAAAGTCTGCCGCGAATTTGACTGTACGGCGTGGCTGACTAAGGCGGATGCCATTATTGACCTCTGTAAATTGAAGACTCACGGTATGATGACGCTGACAGCCGGTATAAAAAATCTCTTCGGTGCGATTCCCGGTACAAAAAAACCGGAATACCACTTCCGCTTTTCAAATCCCAAGGATTTTGCCGACATGCTGGTCGATCTTTGTGCGTATTTTAAACCGGTTCTCACCATTTGCGACGCGGTGACGGCAATGGAGGGCAACGGTCCCTCGGCCGGAACGCCCAGGCATTTGGGCTATATCGCCGCCGCCGTTTCGCCATATGCGCTGGACGAATCGCTCTGCCGTTTCATTTCCCTGCCCATAGAGCGCGTACCTACGCTGGCCGCGGCAAAAAAGCGCGGGCTTCTTACGCAATCCCCCATAATTTTCAACATGCCGGAGCCGGTAACAGATTTTGTCATACCCGAGACGGGCAGCGGGCTTTTATTTGAGGGCAGAGGAGACCTTCTGGGGAAACTGCGCGGATCTTTTATGGGTGCAATTCTGGCCTCACGGCCAGCGTTGAACGCCGGGAAATGCGTCGGCTGCCGCAAATGCGAAGAGGTCTGTCCCGCTAAGGCGATCACTATGAAAAAAGGGCGGCCTACGATCGACCGCAAAAAATGCATTCGCTGCTTTTGCTGCCAGGAGTTCTGTGAGCACGGCGCGCTCTCGGCGCACCGCCCGCCGGTCGCGCGGCTGCTGAACAGGGAGGCCAAGTAACATGCTGGGATTTATCTGCCCAGTCTGCGGAAAACCGCTGTGGGACGTTGGCGCTTCGCTGCGCTGTCCTGACGGGCACAGTTATGACAAGGCGAAAAAAGGCTATGTAAACCTGTTGATGTCCAATACCTCCGCAAAAAAACGCCACGGGGACGACCGGCTGATGGTGGCCTCCCGCCGCGATTTTCTCAATAAGGGGTATTTTTCCCCTCTGCTGAACGGTATCTGCCGCATGGCGGAAAACTATACGCCGCCATGCGCCGTGTCGCTTCTCGACGCGGGCTGCGGCGAGGGTTATTATACTGCCGGTGTCAAGGATGCGCTTGAGAGAGCCGGCCTGACGGTTGACGCCTTTGGTCTGGATATTTCACGTGATGCCCTCTCCGAGGCGCACCGGCGGGACAGTGCAATCCATCTGGCCGTCGCGGGGATAAATCGTCTGCCGGTGCCGGAGGGCGAATGCGATATCCTGCTCAACATCTTTGCGCCGCACTTTCCCATGGAATTTGCGCGTGTGCTCTCACCCCGGGGCATCCTGATCCGCGTCGTACCGCTTGAGCGGCATCTTTTCGGGCTCAAGGCGCAAATCTATGATAAACCCTATGAAAACAGCGTACCCCCGCCCGATATGCCGCCTCTGCATCTTATCGAGACGCAAGTGATAACCTATCAGCTAACGCTGAACGACAGCGCGGATATCCTGTCGCTTTTTAAAATGACCCCGTATTATTACAAGACCTCCGCCTTTGACCAGGCGAAGCTGCTGGCGCTTGACCACCTCGAAACCGAGCTGGAATTCGGCATTTGGGTATACGCCGTTCCGCCACAGGTCTAAGCTGCCCAAAACAACATTGTAGAAGAGGCGCCGCAATAG